>JAUWLI010000282.1 GCA_030613765.1 Phycisphaerae bacterium | reverse complement strand
ACTCCCTGCCCCGATAAAGTGATAGACAAAATTTGCAGCATGAAAGCTGTGAGTAAGCCCGGAGAAACGTTTCGTTATAGCTGTCTTGGATATATTACACTGGCTAAGATTGTAGAAGTAGTCAGCGGGGATAACATTGATGACTTCTCCATGGAAAATATCTTTGCACCACTGGGAATGGAGCGCACCACCTATAATCCCCCGGCATCCCGGGAGAAAAATATTGCCGCCACGCAGATTGTAGAGGGACAACCGCTTCGAGGCACGGTCCACGACCCTCTGGCGCAATTGATGGGGGGAATATCCGGTAACGCCGGGCTTTTCTCTACGGCCTCCGATTTATCGATATACTGCCAAATGTTATTAAATTCCGGCACGTGGAAAGGAGTGAAGGTCCTCAGCCCCGAAGCCGTCAACAGGTTGACCACGACCCAATCACACGGCCGGGCCTATGGCTTCGATGTTAACTCCGGTTATTCGTGGGTGAAGGGCTCGTATGCTTCTGAAAACGCATTTTGCCATACCGGCTACACTGGAACATCCATAGTATGCGACCCGGCGAGCGAGGTTTATGTAATCATCCTTACAAACAGAGCTCACCCCCACGATAAAGGAACATCGAAACAGATTCGTACAAAAATCGCGGATATCGTTTTCCAACCTTACAGGTAGTATTTTGCTGACGACAGCCTCACTCCCAAAGCAGGCACTCGCAAAGGACACTTAGATTATGTATAATCTATGGGCAATTTATGTTCAACTTTAGGAGACCTATCATGAATCGCAGAGAGTTCCTTCAAGCCGGTGCAACTGGTCTGGCCTTGTCGGCCATAGGCGGCTATGCCCCGATGTTTGCCGGCCAGAAGCCAAAACGTGTTGCCCTGATTGGCTGCGGGTGGTATGGCAAGAGCGCACACTTTCGCCTGCTTCAGGTTGCGCCGGTCGAGGTCGTGGCCTTATGTGATGTGGACAGCAAGATGCTGGCCGAGGCCGCTGAGATGGTGGCCGCTCGGCAAGCGTCCGGAAAAAAGCCCCGCACCTACGGTGACTACCGTGAGATGCTTAAACGAGAAGAACTCGATATCGTGCACGTTGCCACGCCCGACCACTGGCACGCCTTGGCGATGATAGCGGCCGTCAAGGCGGGGGCCGATGTATATGTTGAGAAACCCATCAGCACGGACGTCGTGGAGGGTCAGGCCATGCTGGCGGCGGCGCGAAAGTATAAAAGGGTTGTGCAGGTCGACATGCAGCGACGCAGCACGCCTCACCTGATCGAAGCCCGCGACAGAATTATCAAAGAGGGCAGGCTCGGTAAAATCGGGCATGTCGAGATATGCTGTTACTATCACATGCGCGCACGCGGCAATCCGCCCGATACGGCCCCGCCCGAGCATCTTGACTGGGATATGTGGACGGGCCCGGCCCCTATGCGCCCATATAACAAAATCGCCCATCCCCGTGGATGGCGGGCGTTCATGGAGTATAGCAATGGGATAGTCGGTGACATGTGTGTGCATATGCTCGATATGGTCCGCTGGATGCTCGATTTGGGCTGGCCTAATCGCGTCAGTTCGTCAGGCGGTATTCTCGTGGATAAAAACAGCAAGGCCAATATCTCAGACACCCAAACGGCTGTGTTCGACTTCGGTGAACTGCCTGTGGTGTGGACACATCGCACATGGGGCAATGCACCGGACCCCGAATATCCATGGGCGGCCTTTATCTACGGCGACAAGGGAACACTCAAGGCCGACGTCCATAAGTACGATTTCATTCCCCGAGGCAAGGGCAAACCGGCCAAGGGCAAGGCCCTTTATGAATATGACAAGTACCCGGAAGACGAAACCGAGAAGGACCTGGAACGCCACGTGGCATCCGCCGTGCGGGTACACTGGAAGAACTTCCTGAAGATGGTGGAAACACGGGGACGTCCCGTCTCCGACATCGAAGAGGGCTACATCACAGCGACTTCGTGCATTCTGGCCAACATCGCTATGAAGCTTGGCCGAACGCTTACCTGGGATGCAGACAAGGGACAGGTTGTAGGTGATAAGGAGGCCAACCGGCTGCTGCGCCGGCCGTACCGTCGGCCGTGGATCCATCCGGATCCTAAACGTATTTAGCCTAAAGATACTTTCTCTGTCTTATGGCTGTTTCTTCTGCTTTTTTGTCTCACGTTCCAACCACCGGGCGGCGTTGGCGACGATTTTCAACGGCTCCGGCTGATGGAAAACATTAAAGTTCTCGTGGCCGGGTCGAAAGTAAAACACCTTGCCTTTACCCAGGTTCCAGACTGCCCCGCTGCGAAATCGCTGTCCCGCCTCCCAGGTCTCCTCAAAGACCACGGCATCGGGGGCCGGCACATGGAACGGCTCGCCATACATCTCCGTTTGGGGAAAGGTAAACTCTTTAGGAATGCCGGCGGCGATGGGGTGACCGGGAAGGAGTGTCTTCATCTTGCTTGGCTTGCCATGGGCCGCGTATTCCGGAAAGCAGCAGTTCGGCCGGACAATCCGTACCAGCGTGCTGCCTTCTGCTCTTTTTTCATAGGATATCGAGGGTGTCAACTCGGCATCACGCTTAGGCGCCTTGCGCTGAAATTTACCGACCAATTCAATCTTCGCTTTGTCGCGTTCGGCCGCGGAGAGTTTGGATAATGCGTCCTGCTTCGTACGTTCTTCCATAGCCACCATAAACGGCGTCGCCCAATGCGCCGAATGCAGCACGATGAAACTGAGTTTCCCGGCTTTGATCCTCTCGACGATGCGCCGAGCCGTCTCTACGGAAATCTCACCCTGCCGGACATGCCCCCACCAAATCAGAACATCACAATCATCGAGCAGCACATCAGGCAAACCCTGCTGAGGGTCGTTCATGCCAACCGAACGGACGGAAAACCCCTTTTGCTTTTTCAGATAGTTGGCAATGTGATTTCCAAGAAAGTTTTTGTACATGGTCTGCTGTTTGGGCTGCCGTTCATCCCAGACGACAATTCGTACGGACTTGGCCTCTACACGACCGGCAGTCATCAAGGCAACTACTGATAATGACAGTGCAAATTTTGTAGTTAATTTCATTAGTCTACTCCTTCCACGACATACCCAACGTAAAAATTGCTTTCAGTAATCAATGTCAGGGAGTTATGTAAGCACCAATGATACCGTCCGGCCAGCGTTCGAGTGTCAACGGGTCGTGAGCCGGCAACACAATGTCTGCCAACAAACGGATACGGGCCATTGCCTTTCGACAGGCGCGTTCGTCCGGACTGCGGCCCGGCCGATCTTTTTCTATATTCTCGTATTTGTACACAACATCGCCGGCGATGACTACCGGCCCCATTTGAGTGCGAACAAGCACCCCCTGGCTTCCCGGCGTGTGGCAACCAAGCGGGAAAACCCGCACACCGGGCACTATCTCATTATCATCCACGAGCTGTAGAGCATCAGGCCTGTTTTCCAGTGCTTTCCGCACATCAGCAGCTAAGCGGTTCCTTCCACCGCCGGGCTGCCCTGTAGTCTCTTCATATTCACGCCGATTGACGACAAAGCGAGCATTGGGGAAGGCATCGAAATAATCGTAATGGTCCGGGTGGAGGTGTGTTACTATCACGTGGCTTACATCGGCGGGGTCGATGCCATGCCGCTTCAACGCCTTGACCGTGCGTTCCTCGGGCAATTGCCTGACTCCGCCGGGGATATACTTTGCAGTTGACTTACTGAACTCCTCGGGATATTTGGGACCGGTGTCAACTACTATGGGCTTAGGCCCACCCTCGATGAGCCAGACGTACAGAAAATACGTGCTGGTCTGCTCACTGTCGGTATCCTGGAAAGTTATGTAGTCGCGGACTTCGCATTGGCCGACTTTGATCGCACGGATCGTGTATTTGACAGCGTTCTTCGGAGCGGGAGGCCAACGGTCCAGCGTGCCGGGATCGTGGCTGGGCAGAACGATGTCAGCTTTCTTGCGGATTTCTTTTATCGCCGCTATGCACTCTTCCAGGTTGCTGAATATACCTAACGGGATATTCCGCTCGAAGTTGCCTAACATCGATATCGTGTCACCTGTCAGGACAGCTTTGCCATGCGCCGTGTTGACCCGATAGGCCATCGACCCCGGCGTGTGACCACCCACCCAGAACGATTCAATGCCCGGCAGAACTTCCTGGTCCTCGACTAACACGAGACGCTTTCGGCAGGAAGGGGTATTACTGAACTCATGCATGATCTTTCCATGACCCCAGGTAGGCGCCGCT
>JAUWLI010000131.1 GCA_030613765.1 Phycisphaerae bacterium | reverse complement strand
CCTTTCTAAAGAACAGGACTATCATTACGCTTTATCCGAGCTATCGTATGGAAAATGGCAGTGCGATAAAAACGTCAGAAGAGCCGGACAAGCCTCTCTTGCTTGTAGAGGAAGAAAACGAATCAGGGGAGGTTGTATCCGAGAAGTATCTGTATCTGAAAGGCGAAATCGACTTAGGGCAATACTCCCTGGGCTTTACGGATTTACGACACTGGTCGTCGTTTAGAGTTGTTGAGGATCCGGGCTATTTTATGGTTTGTGTTTCGCTCTGGTTAGGAACAGGAGCACTTCTGCTTAGGTATATCCCGGACCTATTGAGGTGGTTCAGAGCTAAACCTTCAGTCCTGAGGGCACCAGAGTAATGGCGAATGTAAAGGACTGATTATTGTATTGAGGAAATTAGCTTAGTTATTTGCTTTTTATATGAGGATTTTTTGATAAACTGAATTACTTGAAGGTTACACAATGGCAAAAACCGAAATCATACTATTCTGGATAACGATTTTTACGTATGCAGGTTCTTTTTGTCTTCATCTGTTCGGATTTATCAGCGCCAAGCCAAAGCTTACAAAGCTCGCCATTCGGCTGCTTTGGGCAGGACTTGTTTTCCACACAGCTACAGCGATTGTCCGTTGGGTAGCAGCCGGGCACTCCCCGGTTACTGATACCTATGAGCTTAACCTTACCGGCACATGGTTTACGGTATTGATATTCCTAGTTTTTCAGAAGATACACAAGGTAGAGGGCTCTATAGGCCTTGTTTTGACTCCGATTGTTTTTTTGGTCCTCGGACACGGATTGATATCGAGGAGCGAAGCGGTACCGATGGGCCCTGCTTATCAAAGCCCATGGCTTGTCGTGCATGTGATATTTGCCTGGCTCGCTTTTGGATGCTATGCCATTTCAACAGGTGCAGCGGTTCTTTTATTGATGAGGGAAAGACTATTTTCATGGAAACCAAGTATTAGTATTCCCGGTATCGAGGCTTTGGACCTCGTGAGCTATCGCTTCATAACACTCGGTTTCATTAACCATGCCGTCATGCTTGTATCAGGTGCTATCTGGGCGAAAAAACTTTGGGGGCACTACTGGAGCTGGGATGCACTGGAAACATGGTCGTTGATTTCCTTTCTCTTTTACGCCTTTTACCTCCATGCTCGGGCGTTTCTTAAGTGGAAAATGAGACGTGCTGCGTGGCTGACAGTAGCTGGGCTTATAGTTTTGGCTATTTCTTTCTGGGGAGTGGATTTGTTTTCACCATCGCCCCACCCGGGCCCATGAATGGAGCGATAAGGTGAATTTATCAGGCAAAGTTTATGTTTTGTTGAATACGGCTTTTTTGAAAATCTTTTGCAGATGGCAGTGAGGTAATTATCACTTGGCTATACTGGTACTGTTGAACAATTTTCTACATGATTTTAGTGCGGCCGGCTGGCTTTTCGGAACAGTCCTGCTCTGGTCGATTCTGCGAAAAGAAATGCCGAATAGTGACAGAGGCATACCAATTGTTGACATATTGAAAACGGTTTTATTGCTGATGCGGTTTAGTTTTGTTGGTATAGTAATTTTTGGCGTGCTGCGGGCTATTGCATATAAAAGCTACGAATGGAATGCAGCAGCGGGCCAAAGCCAGGTAACGCTCTTGATTGTAAAGCATGTGATTTTGTCCCTGATTTTTGTACTTGGCCTGGTTTATTACATCAAGGCAACCAGATTTATAAGAAAGGCGTGTAATGAACAGACCGTCTAATGTAATGCTAATCACACCGCCATACCACTCCGGGGTGGTGGAATCAGCAGGCAGGTGGCCCAACCTCGGATTTGTATATATTGCCGGTGAGCTGGAAAAGGCTGGCTTCGAGGTTGAAATCTATGATGCGATGTCGAAATTTCACACCTTCGAGCAAATCCGTGAAAATATCCGCTCTACGAGACCCGATTTTGTCGGTGTCACTGCGATAACAGCGACCATAAACGATGCGATTGAAGTATTGAAGATAGCAAAGGAAGAACTTCATGAAGTTACAACCTTCCTTGGTGGTGTTCACCCTACATTTTGTTATGATGAAATACTTTCCAATGACGGTCAATACGTTGATTATTGTGTGCTTGGCGAAGGAGAATTAACCGCTCCTGAGCTTCTCGATGCACACAGAATGGGGCGTGACCTTTCAGATGTTCCCGGAATAGCCTTTGTGCAGGATGGTAAAGTAATTCGCACTGAATCCAGGCCCTTCATCGCAGACCTCGACTCATTGCATCCTGCCTGGCACCTTGTAAACTGGTCGGACTATCCGCTTTATTTCATTGATAATTCGACAGTTGCAATTATAAGCTCCTCACGAGGCTGTGTTCACTCCTGCATTTTCTGCTCGCAACACAAATTCTGGCAAGGCTCGTATCGAGAGCGCAATCCTCACAGCTTTGTAGCCGAAATTGAACACCTTGCAACAAAGTACGGGATAAACGTTTTCTTTATTGCAGACGAGTATCCTACATATTCACGCCGGCGGTGGGAAAAGATTCTCGAACTGCTTATTGAAAGAAACTTGGGTGTTCATATTCTTCTTGAAACCTGTGTTGAGGGAATCCTTCGCGATCGCGACATTCTTGACCGTTACCGCCAGGCCGGCATACTCTTTATATACGTGGGTGTTGAGGCCACAAGCGATCAGAAGCTGGAAGAATTCAGGAAGGAAAACAAATTTGAGGACTCGAAGGAGGCCCTTAATCTGATTCAAAATGCAGGGATGATTGTTGAAAGCTCACTTATTCTGGGTACGCCGGATGAGACGCGTAAATCGATCAGGGAAACCCTGGAGCTTGCCTGTGAATATAATGCGGACTTTATGCACTTTCTTCTTCTTGCACCATGGCCGTACGCAGATATGTACGAGAGTTTGAAGCCTTATATCGAAGTCACCGATTACTCAAAATACAACCTCGTCGAGCCTGTTATCAAACCCACAGCCATGAACCGCGATCAACTTATGAAGGAGGTTCTCAAGTGCTACAAGGCATACTATATGAAAAAAGTACCCCAGTGGGCAAATATGAAGGGCAACGACCTAAAACGCTCCTGTCTCATAAAGGGCATGAAAGCTATCATCGAAAACTCATTCCTGAAAGACCACATGAAGGGTTTGGGCGGTATGCCAAAAAGTATGTTTAAGCTAATAAAGCTTCTTGAGCCGTAGGGCTCACGGATAGTCAAATCTTTAAAACAAATTGTTGCTGATTCCAGCTCGATTCGAACAAGATTAATCATTTACTTGCCCCCCTAAATTGGTGTGAAATTGGGTTCGTTTGGGTTTGAATTGGCTTTGTTTTGGCATAATATTGGCTTTAATTGGCTTTAATTGGCTTTGTTTGGCTTTGTTTGGCTTTGTTTTTTCCTAATTGACCAAGTGTCCATTTGCTCGTAATCCTTTGTTAATACTTTATTTACGTTCAACTTGACTTTTCGGAAATTGGCTTTGTTTTGCATAAAAAGGTTTATTTGTAGAGGACTCATGACATCTGTAAATGTTTCTTTACAGTTGTAGAGCGACTTATATGCACGTAAGTCGTTTGTTAACCACGGATTTCGCGGATTTTTGGCCACTAAGACACGAAGGCACGAAGAAAGATTAGACAGGATAACAGGATTTACACAGATTATTCTTAGCTGGCTTGGTGTTCTCGGCAGACTCTGCTCTAAAAGCAAGCTTTTGACACAGAGACTTGCCTTCGTCCACAAGGCCATCAAAATGGCCTTTTTCAGAAACCAGCGAAATAAGCGTTTTTTAGCCATTAATACATCCAAATGTTTAAAACTTTGGCATTTATGATGCTAAATAATGATTTTTGGTGTGCCCAGCACCAATTTTGCTTAGGCTCACGCCTAAATGGTGCGGGACGACTCGTGCGGTTCTCCGCAATAATTAGTGTTTAGTATCTCGTATTTAGTATATAGCCAGTTGAGGCCGGAACGGCCGGCATTCCTTACTTTTAACTGCTCGATTTTATATTCTAAATTCTCAACTGTCGTTCATATTATACCAAACTTGGCCGGAATGTTCAATGTAAATAAAACTTTTTATAAAAAAAGTGTTTTTTTGTACGCCAGTTGTGGGCGGCGTCACATTTCGCAACACTGAATAGGGCGTCGGTCGTAAGAAAAACCCGTGACTAATTGTTTATTAGCTGTTTAGTGACTTGTTTTACGGATTCGATGAATTTTAGCCATTCGTCTTCGCTTATCATTTTTCTTACTTCGTCATCTGTGAGCCAAAGCTCGGCAAGCCACTTTATAATCTGTTCAATATCGTCGGCGGTAAGATCAGGCCGGGCCTGTTTGGCCTGTATGGATGGGAAGAAACCTTCGCCCATGCCCATACTCTTACCCATACCCCGGCCGTAACTAAAGGGAAAGGCTTTTGCCCAAGCCGTCTGCCAGAGCCAGTCTTCACAGAAGCGGGCAATGTCATTATAGTCAACCGAGTTGTTATCTTCTAAGTCGCAATCTTCATTGTAATTGTTGTCATTGGGATCACTTTGCCAGGCAGAGGCAAAGAAGGCATAATCGAAGAAGTTTACAAAACCGTCACTGTTGAAATCGGCCGGGCTCCAGTAATATTCGTCGGCACCCATATCGACGATTGGGATTTCATTATAATCTCCGTCAAATACGCGGGGTTCGCCGTCGATGTCGGTCTGTCCTGTGTAATCTCCGTTCGGGTCGCCGGTATCGATACAGGCCGAGTCGACTCTGAGGTGATAATCGAAAATTTGATACGTTTTACCGGTGAGAGCGATGGAGTTCACGTCGCTCCAGACTCTAATCGTGTTGACACCGTTGGATACTATAAAGAATTGCAGGGCCTGCAATGTGTCGGGATTAACGAATTTGCCTGCCAGTTGGTTAACGGGCCAGTCGGCACCTGAATCGGTCAGGGTGCTTTGAAAGGTCGAACTGTCATACGTGGCATTCTCCGACCACGAGCCGGTTGATTGCTGCACCTCAAAGAAACAGGGGTCTTCATCGATATTATAGCCAACATCCGTCCCGATTTCGTCAACCCAGTTATCTCCACTGCCGTTGGAGTCTTCTATATCTGAGTAGCTGATGATGGCCCTGCTAGGGTCATCGATAAATATCTCGTCTACAGAATTGGCCTCATTTGCCCATAAGATACAGTTAGTTATATTCGTATCCGCATAAGACCAACTCCAAATTCCTCCTCCAGAGTACGCGGAGTTTCCACTAACCGTGCAGTTGGTAAGTGCAAGGCTGGTATTAATGTAGCTGGCAATCCCGCCGCCATAAATGTCAGCGCGGTTTCCACTAAAGATGGAATTCACAACTACGGGATATGATTCATAATAATTGAACATGCCGCCGCCATAAGAATCGGCAGTATTGCCGACGAAAATACAGTTGGTAATATCCGGGCTGGAAGAAGAGATATATAATCCACCCCCCATGTTAGCATCATTTGCAGTGAATATGCAATTTGCAATGTTAGGGTCGGAATCGTAGTAGTTATAAACTGCTCCACCTTCGTGAGCTGAATTATCGATGAACGTGCAGTTAGTTACATTCGGGTCTGAATAATTCCAGTTGCATATTGCGCCGCCGTATGAATTCCCCACTGTGGTGGCCGAGTTTCCGCTGAATGTACAATTAATTATAGACGGTGAAGATTCATCGGAGTTAAACATACCACCTCCGTAATAATCGGCTGTATTACCGATGAAAACGCAGTTGGTTATGTTCGGTTCAGAATAATTATTATAAACTGCACCACCTTCACGGGCTGAATTATTGCTGAAGATGCAATTTGTCACATTCGGTCCTGAAGAATTTGTATTGTAAATTGCGCCGCCGTTATCATAAGTGGCTTCATTATCGAAGAAAATGCAGTTGGTTATGTTCGCAGAAGAAAATTCGTTGTACATTCCTCCGCCGTATTTAGCTGAATTAATGCTGATGCTGCAGTTTCTTACTATCAGGCCGTTGGAATCCCTGCAATATATTGCGCCCCCATACCCATCATCACCTGAGCCATCAGCCTTTCCGGCTGTAATGATAAAGCCATCAAGGGTAGCGTTATTGACATCTTCACATTTTACTACGTGATAGCTGTTATCGTACTTGTTATATGGCGTACATATATCGCCGCTGAGGATAGTTTCGTAGACATTCGGGTAGCGTTGGTTCCAGGCGCCTCCGCCGGGCGGGAACCCGCCATAGATGGCGACGTTATCGACAAGTTCGAAAGAAATCGGGCGAGCGCTCGTATCGTTTATATCTGTAGGCCTGTATGTCTGCTGCGCTACCCGGATTTGTTCACAATCGCAATTAGTAGCACCGGTGAGTGCTTCCTGTAAATCTATGTAGGCATTGAGCCAGGAAGTGCCGTTATGATAGCTGTTGGGATCGTTGGCATCGGCGTCAACATAGATTATATTTCCGCCATAACAGCATACGTCTGTTTCGCAAGTAGTAAACATGTAGTGTCGGTCACTTTCTATTTCACAAAGATTAATAATTGTATCGCCGGGCCTAGCATAGTGATTGACTCCGACCTGTATCCGGAAGGTATTGAAATCCGTTGCCGCCATAATAGGAATCTTCCAGGTAACCGTATGCCAGTTGGGATCATAAATTCCATTGGGGACCGATGAGATATAGTTCACTTCAGCAGGGAGATGATCTGTGATGAAGACATTGGTATCGGCGTGTCCGTTGGCGTTACAGTCAATAGTATAGTACAACCAGTTATATGGGGTCCCCATAAGCTCATGTTCGGCCTCGCTAATCAACGGCGAAACACAAACATCGTTATCATCTTTGACGAGTTCCACAAGAGGAAAAGGCGGCTTATATGAGACGTTGCCTGCGACGGCCACGCCTGTTGGGTTTCCAATATCGTCAGAATACCAAAGCTGCTGCAGGCTGGAATCGTAGACCATAAGCCGGTCCTTCGGATACGGCTCGTTAGTATCGTCTTGGCCTCCAAAAGTTGTTAAATAAACAAGCGAAGTCTGCTGGTCAACGGCAATACCTGCAACAGAACAGCCGACATACACCGATTGTTCGGAGCTTGATGACAGATTGTATTGGTACAAGCAGGGGTCGCCCTCACCATAAGCTCCCATACTGCCGTAATAAAGCAACTGGTTATTAACATCAATGGCAATGCTAATAACATTGCAGGAAACGTTATTAACTTCACCGATTTTTGCCCAATTGGGGTCGTTTGTATCATAATACTTTATCGAATCTGTATTATCTGCCACATACAAAAGACCATTGTCATCATCCAAAGCGATACCGAAAGAGTCTTCTGTATCTTCAAGTTGCACATAGTAGGGATCGTTAAAATCGGGGGTAAGTATCTTTGTTGCCGGGTACCAAGAGTAGGAGTACAGGTGATTTGTATATCGGTCCATAAGATACAATTTTTGCCTTGTTTGATCATAAGCTATGCCTGCAAGATTATCTGCTCCTGGGGCAATAACAGTATCTACATACTGCATTATCTTGGCATCTACTATTTCTATCTCATTTCCCTGTACAGGTTGGGCATATTCATGGGTGACAAAGAGGAATTCTGAATCTGGGTCGACTGCAAGGCTGATTGAGTATGGAATATCGGAATTGTATTGGGCCTGATAAAAGAGATTGCTATCCTGTATTTCATAAGCCTGTATTATCCCATCGTTGGTATTTGAAATCACATATACAGTTTTT
>JAUWLI010000033.1 GCA_030613765.1 Phycisphaerae bacterium | reverse complement strand
AATATGGATATTTGTACCTTACGGTCTGAGGTTGGTCGGTTAGGGTTTACAAAATTACGTCCAGGCGATTCAGCTTTAGATTAATTTGGGATTATGTATTTCAATCACTGAATCGAGCATCTCTGTGTTTGTCAGATTCTTTTTTATGTAGAGGCTTTTAGTTCTTGCCAGGAGATGGGATGATTCTACCTTCCGGAGGAAATCAACAAGCTGCTTAAGTGTCAAGTTCTCAAGTTTTACTTCGACGATTATCTCAGAGTGGCCTGGGCCAAGATTTAATACCTGCTGCTTCATTGTTGCCACCTTTTTTGCGAGGCCGTGTTCCCGGATTAAAGATTCCAGGAATGGCAGCAGTTCAAATTCTTTGTCTTGCGAAGCCACTTTTGCGCGTACATTGTCGAGACTGTCGCGGAGAAAAATATATTCGCTGCTTGTGGCACGAAGTTTTCCAAGTTCGTCCTGTTTTTCAGATATAACGCGACGGAGTGTCCTCGTTCTCGCCAGAGCAGGTTTTATAGCAAACGCAAATAGCAAACAGGCCCCTGCGAAAATCGCTAAAGCGAGAGCCAGTAATTTTTCTCTTCGTGTTAAGCTTATCATTTTTGCTCCTGTATTGCCGGGGACCTGTCCAAAGATATCAAGATAGTAAAGTGTATGGCATCTCCTTTTGGATTTCTTTGCGGATCCTTCACGTCGACAAGCGTAAAGCCGGGAATTTCCTGTAAAATCCGCTGCCACTGGTAGACAGAGTCAAATGAATCGCAGGTTCCCTTTAATCGAACAGATTCGGTTGTTATCAACAGGTCGTCAATTCTTATATTTGATTCTGGAGGAGTGTTCGTAGTTATGTTGTGCAAAACTTTAAGTGGTGTCAGATTGGTTGGATAGAAAGAAGCAAAAAGCTGGTTGTCCTTTCGAAAAGATACCAATTGTTGCTCTAATTGGACAAGTGGATTTACAATATTTGTCTCTTCCGGCAGTGTATGTTGGAAAACTTTTCTGATTTCGTTTTTTATATTTGTATATTTAGATTCCAGATGAAACAGCCGTACAAACAGCCCAACAAATGAAACGACTATAATTGCCGCTACAAGCGCTGCGCTGATTATGAGCTCTTTTCTCAGGTCTAATGCAGGCTTCATATCGGCGTTATCGGCCTCGAGGAAGTTGACGCCAACAGTTTTTTCGGGTGCCAAAGCCCTCAAAGCAAGTCCTTCGGCAACGCATATTCCAGTATCACCGTTTTTCTCAAAGGAATGTTTTACCATTGCGTATGGCTCAACTGTGACTATTTGGCAGCGCAGGCTTTCTTTAACTGCCGCTTCGAGATCACAGGAAACATCTCCTCCGATTGCCAGGTAAAATTTAGTCTCTTGCTCAATATCAGTACCAAATACTTTTTGCCACGTAACTTCCACTTCGCGTGCCAACAGCTCTGCAACATGCTCTTGAATTGAATCAGTATTGTTGTCAGAGTGGGAGACAATCGGAATGTTTCTAACGATTAAAATATTGCTGTTTTCGGTAACTGCCAAAGTGAGGTAAGATTCATCTATATATGCAATAATGGCCTGGCCGGTCGCAATTTCGGGATGATTTGTCGCGATTGTAGAATGAATTGCAAAAATCGCCGTCTCCACCAGATCAGGGTGTATCTTTGCATCAGCTAAGATGTTTAGTCTGTCGCGCAGCGATGTTTTGCTTACTGCTGCTGTAAGAACAGAGTATTTATCGTCCGGCAACCGGCGGTGCGAACATGCCTGGGCAACGATTTGGTCCGGTTCTATTGGTATATTGTGTTCCAATGCGGATTTGGGAGCCTGGCGAATTTGTTCCAAGCCGGCAAAGTCAGTTTCCAGGTTGCGGTAGAAAACAGCGTCATTCGGCATCGAGATTGCCACATCTGCCCGATGGTCAAAACCATGTTTGCTGGAAAGTTGCCTGAGAATCTCCAGCGGCGAATCTTTACTTCGCCGTGTCTGTGTGCTAAAGACTTTTTCGATGCACAATTCATCTTCTGTGCGCATGATTTGTACCGCACGCAAATAAGAGAAACCAATATCTATGCCTATGCACCGCTTAACCATTATCTTCTCTTTTTTCTATAAAAATACCGTTTTAAGACTCTTTGTATAAAATAACCTCAACGTTTTTAGTTTTCATATTTTTTCTAAGTATTGCCACAACTGTACAGTCACGGTGGCCAACTTTTCCCCGTGATGTGGCGTGATAGTATTCGTCTGTCGGACTGACAGTAGCTGTATTTCTGATTGTGTTGTATATAGCATCCGTCATCCCGGGGACATCCCGCAGTTCCATTATGCTGTCAAAGGGCTTAATTTTTCGCCTGTCAATAATCATCCGGGCCAAAACAGAGTCCATCTTTTCCGACAAACTCTCAATTACACGTTTTGAAGCGCAGTTAATGTTAATTTTTCCATCGCCGTAAACCGTTATATAGTCGCGTATACGCTCGAAAACCTCTGGCGTGATTCCTTTGACCAGCAGAAGCTCTTCAGTTGTCGCAAATTGGGCATTGTTACACCTATAAGGAATCTCTAAATTGCCGTAGTAAGCAGACTCTGCTCCTGAGTTTTCGTGCTTTATAAAGGGCAGGTGGATTAACTTGTCATCGCTGTCCGTCCAGTCAATAATTGCGGGCACCAGGCCATAGCCAATATGAGAATAATCACTGCGGTCCTTATTCAAGAGGTCGATGAGCCGAAGTAATTGGTCTATTCTGGTTCGATTTGGTTTGCCGCTTTTGTCTTTGAGCAGGTTGACGTTTAATTTGGCGTTTTCTTCGGTAATAGTTATCAAGCATTTTCCATCACCAATATCAATAGTATTTTCCTCAGAAAGCAGATTTGGTGATGTTTTGTTTGTGTTGGTCTCATCCGTGTCCTTTATAGCTGCAATTGCGACATTGAGTCCTGCCTTTGCACAATTGAGTGCCTGCGCGGATTTTTGGAAATCACCCACGGCACGCAGGTTTGTACGGGATTGATAGTTGAAGCCCAGCAGCAGAACCGCCATGCAGATGATTATGCACAGGACGACAACAACTATAAATCCCTTTTGTTTTGATTTTGCTCTTTTCGGTTTCATTGCCTGTTGACCGACATTAATCTCTCGGATGTAGTTTTCTTACCTTGATTTTTCCGACAGCATATATATGCGGTAGTACCATAGTGGTATTGTTGATAATTCTCATCTTGACAGGTAATGTTGATTTTTACCGCGTATGGCAGTGCCTTTTTTTCTTTGAAATCCCAGGTATTCAGCCACTGCCGCCCATCAGAAAATGCTAATTCGATGCTCTCGATGTTTCCTGCAAGGGGTTGCCAATTTTTCTTTTCGATAAAACTTTCAGGTGTATCAATGAATCTATCCTGGCAAAGAAAAAGCGTACTACTGCTTTTGTCAAATTTGTAAGTGACCTCGAACAATCCCGGTGACTTTTGCTCTAAAATGCTATTCGTAGTTACAAGATACAAAATCTCTCCGCCCATCTCGCCCGAGCTGCCGTTAAAATAGCTGATTGTATTTTCTAATGTTACCTCTTTTTTTAGAGAACCTTTGACGGTAGGGGGGGGAGATTTCTTGACTGAGCCGGCATACGAGCAGCGTATTTGTCGAGCCATCTGCCACAGCAGTTCCCGTCCTTCCTGGGACATAGCTATCCTTCTCTTACACGCCTGGGCCGACTTCGAGGTTGCAAAATAGCTGCCGTATACCATAGAGACAATGGTTACAATTATCGCTGTAGCTACGAGAATCTCAATCAGCGTGAAGCCTTTTTTGGCAGACTTACTGTTCACGGTAATTTCCTGTCAGCAACATAAGTTGACATTTGTATGTGTTTGAGCCTAATACCCTGTTCCCAACTGATATCGACAAATATTCTTCGCAATCCTTTAATATCTAACTCGCCTAACTGGTGCGCTTCGATATCAGTAACTTCCGTTTGCCAGTGCAGGCCCAGGGCGTTCATTTCTACTGTACCGGTTTTAGTTCCTTCTTCCGGGTAGCCAAGTGCCAGCGTTTCTGCGATTTTCTCATTTGCCAAAAGGACGGCCTGAGACTTTATCTGGGCTGTCTCGGTCATATTAATGCTGATAAGATGCAGCCTTATCAGCGCCAACAGAGAAATGGAGACAATCACAAGAGCTATGAGAACCTCTATGAAAGTAAATGCGCTCTTGCACGCTCGGCCCATTGTTGCACGTTTATTTTCCATTACTCTCACTCTTCCAGGTTCCAGCTTTCAATATCAGCATCGTTGTCTGTGCCGCCGTCCTCACCATCTTTGCCGTAAGATTCCAAATCATAGTCTTTGCTGTGCACACCGGGAGAAAGATAGATATATCTATTGCCCCAGGGATCCAAAGGTACCTTATCAAGATAGGCGTCACTGTTATAACCCTTTATGCCCGGGTCTGAGACGAGAACTTCAAGACCTTCGGATGTGGTTGGAAAACGCCCGGTATCAGCCTTGAACAGGCCCAGCATAGATTTGATACTAGTTATATCAACTTTGGCCTTTATTCTACGGGCCTGTTCGGGCCTGCCTAATATCCTGGGCATAACGATGGTAGCCAATAGCCCCAAAATCACGACCACAATCATAAGTTCAATCAGGGTAAAACCGGCTTTTTGTAATCTTTTTCTGTTTTCTTTCATCTTACAGGACTCCACTAAAGGACCTGATTTATATCGAATATTGGCAGTAAAACGGCCAGTACGATAAAAGCCACAACCGCACCCATAAACAGAAGTATCACGGGCTCAAGCAGCGAGGTTAGTGTTTTTGTTGTCAGTTCCACCTCGTCATCATACATATCGGCGATATTGATAAGGCCGTCTTCAACATTGCCGCTTATCTGGCCTGTAGCTATGATGTGATACACGATTGGCGGGAACAGTCCGGTTTTTCTTATTGCGTTGGCAATCGCATCTCCCTTGCTGACCAAATCCTTGACCGAATCCATGGCGCCTGCAATAACACGATTTTGAATTACCTGTTTTGCGATTTCCAGAGCGCTGAGTATCGGGATGCCGCTAATAAGAAGTATCCCTAACGTCCTGGCCAAACGGGCTATTTCCAATTTGAGAAAAAGTTTGCCAAAGAGCGGCAGCTTCAGTTTCCAGCGGTCTGCAAACTCCCTGCCCTCCTTGGTCCTGCAGGCGGCTCGAAGTCCCAATAGAGCTACAATAAGTACGGGGACAATAAATTTTAAATATGTTTTCATAAAGGCGCTTGTTGCGATAAGAAATCTCGTAGGCCAGGGAAGAGACCTGTTCATTTCAATAAATATCGCTGTTATGCTTGGTATCACTACGGACATAAGAAATACCACTACCGCCACCGCAACCACAACCATCATCAAGGGATATGCAACGGCGGATTTGACCTTGGCTGCAAGATGCAGGCGTTTTTCCAGTATTTCCGCCAGGCGCAAGAGGACCTCTTCCAGGGTCCCGCTCGTTTCGCCTGCGGCCACCATGTTGACAAACAGATTTGAAAAGACATTGGGGTGTTTGCTGAGAGCGCCGGCGAGTGTGCTTCCTGAATTAACGTCATTAGCAACTTGTTCCATAATGTCTGCAAGAGGATTTTCCCGGCCCCGAATCTCTCGCAACTGTTCGACTAAAGCTGAGAGAGCGGGTACAAGGGGCATACCGGCACGTAACAGTGTTGCCAACTGGCGCACGATGCTGCAGACATCCCTCGTACGGATTCTTTTGAAGATGTCCCTCTCATACGTTTTTGGCTGCGCACCGGAACAACCGTCACTTACAGACGTTTGATGCGGTTGGACTGACTTTTTGTCACTTAACAGCTTGTATTCAACCACCGACACTTTCAGTCACTCCTGTATTTGTTTGCACATAATCCTGTGTGACCCTGCACACTTCTTCGAGAGTGGTTTCACCGGCCAGGGCCTTACGTAATCCATCTTCTCGTAGGGTGCTCATGCCTTTTTCAATGGCAGCTTCTTTTATAATGTGAGAGCCACACTTTTTAGTTATTAGTTCCTTGATGTCATCGTCTATAACTAACAATTCGCAGATTCCTGTCCTTCCCAGGTACCCTGTATCAAGGCAATTCTCACAGCCGGGTCCTTTGTAGAGCTGCCCGCTAATTACGGAGTTTTTTTCGTTTTCCGGCCATAGTGAAATCTCTTGTTCGTCCGGTGTGTACGTTTTTTTACACTCCGGGCAGATGACTCGCAGCAGCCGCTGCGCCATGACAGCAATGACCGATGATGAAATCAGGTAAGGTTCAATGCCCATGTCAATTAGCCGGGTTACGGCTGATGCCGAGTCATTCGTATGCAGGGTGCTCAAAACCAGATGGCCTGTGAGGGAGGCCTGGATTGCAATCTCAGCGGTTTCAATGTCCCGAATTTCTCCTATCATGATTACATCGGGGTCCTGCCTGAGAATGTGGCGCAGACAGTTGGCAAATGTGAGATTTATCTTTGGCTTTATCTGCATTTGCCCGACACCGGGCAGTTGATACTCAATCGGGTCTTCAACTGTAAGGATATTTCTTTCTTCGCTGTTAAGTTCACTCATGGCTGCGTAGAGCGTGGTCGTCTTGCCGCTGCCCGTAGGGCCAGTGAGTAGAATTATACCGTGCGACAATCTAATCAGATTTCTGAAGCTATTAAGTACCTCCGGGCCAAAGCCTATCTCATTCAAATCCAATTCACCGCTGCCCTTGTCCAGCAGCCTCAGCACTACCCGTTCGCCGCCCGATGTAGGGATGACCGAGACTCGAATATCCACTAAGTTTTGGCCTATCTTAATCCGGCTCTGGCCGTCCTGCGGCAATCTTCGCTCGGCGATATTAAGATTTGCCATAATTTTTAACCGTGACACGAGAGCGGCAATCTGCTGCTTCGGCAAAGTAAATATATCGTGCAGCACGCCGTCAACCCGGAAGCGTATCCGGGCTTCATTTTCGTATGGTTCAATGTGAATATCGCTGGCCCGGCTGTGCACCGCCTGGAAGAAGATTTTATTGACTAATTTTATGACAGGTGCTTTGCTGGCAATATTGAGCAGGTCTTCGGGCCCAGTGTTGCCGCCAATCGTATCAGCATCATTATGATTACTTTCTGAATCTTGCGCATCAGGATTTTCATTATCATTGTTGACACTTGTGCTCTGATAATAGCAACGACTTATAGCCTGCTCAATTTCAGAAGCAGGGCAGGTAATCCGGCTGCACGGTTGGCCTAAGACGGTCGATATCGCATCGTGTGCTTCTATATTAAGCGGGTCGGCCAGGACAATTGCAACCTGGCCGTTTTCCAAACGTAGAGGGATAGCGCATTGCTTCTTGAGAAACTCAAGCGGCAGTTTCCGCACCAGCTCCGGATTCAACTGCTCCGGCAGTATGTTTTCCAGATACTCACTTTGCAGTTTTTTTATTGTTTTTTCATCCAGTTTTGTACTCTCCAGTTGGGCCCATCATTCCACACCAACACGGCGTGATGCCGAAGCTGTTTTCGTATAGGATTAGTCCTAATTGTTGTTAGTCTCACTATTTTCCAGCATCGGCTCCATTTCTTTCCTCTTTTCCTCGGTTATCTGCTCCAAATCTTCCTGGTTGCTCAAAACATGTGGCGTTATGAATATAAGCAGATTCGTTTTTTGCAGACGGTCCCTCTGGAATTTAAATAAACCACCAATCAGGGGCAGATCGCCCAGCAGGGGAATTTTTTTCTCGAGGGTAACTTTATCATCTCGAATGAGACCGCCGATTACAACAGTTGAGCCGCTGTTCATAGAAACAACAGTCTGGGCCTGCCGTTTAGCAGTTGTGGGTGTATTAACGGAGGCCCCCGTAACTCCTTCAATAAGCTTGGTGAACTCACTGTCGATTTCAAGCCTGACAAGTCCGCCCTGACTGATGTGCGGCGTTATCTCAAGACTAATTCCAACGTCCTTGTATTCGAAAGTGTCTATCACGGTGGGTGTAATAAAGTCAGTGGTTTCGGTAATTCTGGATTCTACGACGTAGGGGATGTTTTCACCCACGATTATCTTCGCTTTGCTGTGGTTGGAGGTCGTAATATGCGGCGTCGAAAGGATATTAACTCCTGACTCTTTCTCCAAAGCGTGCAGTATTCCTCCAATTGTTACATCTGAACCGTCTGCTTTCCACGCGCCAACAGCCAGACCCTCAAGGTTTCCGCTGAGAAAATCCACGCGTGGTCCGAAATTGGTTGCTCCGAAAAAACGAATGCTGTCCTCCACTGCTTCATCGAGTGTGGCCCAGTCGATACCAATTTCTGTTAAGTTGTCTTCACCCACTTCCATAATGAGCATCTCAACAAGGACCTGCTCCCGCACTATGTCCAGCTTTTGTATAATCTCTTTGATGACTTTAAAGTCCTGTGCCGAAGCGGCGACAATCACTGCGTTTGTACCCTCATCAGCAGTGACCTGGGTTTGCTGGGTCGCTTCCAGTGCGCCGGTAATTCTCAAATTTGCAAGGACCGCTGTTAGTGATTCTGCAACTTCTTTGGGCTGTGCGTTTTCGAGGTAAACCACATGGACATTGTTTGCGCTATCAGGCCGCTCAACATCAAGCTGCATTATTAATCCCTCGATCGTCTCGGTATCCTGTGCATTGGCTACGACATATAGAGAGTTCGTCCTTACATCAGGTATAATTTTCATACCTGTCACAGTCTGAGACGTGCTGCGGTTTCGCCCAACCGGTGAAGAGACTGCCCTGTTTTTCTCTATTATGCGGGTTATTTGCTCACTAATGACCTGTGCGGAAGCATAATTTAAGCTAAATACCGTAATTTGTTCCTGTACATCAAGAGTCTGAATAATTTTGGCGATGTGTTGGATATTCGATGATGTGTCTGTAATCACAATCGAATTAGTCTTGGAGTAGGTCGCCATCTGTGCGCCCGTAGCCAAAAGGGGCTGAATAATCTGGCTGATCTCCCTCGCATTAGCGTAATTGAGCGGGATAATCTGAGTTACGAGAGTATCGTTTCGGGGAATTTCTGAAGGATTACTGCCAAAGCGAACCTGCAGGTTGCGCTTTATGGCCTCTGCTCTCGGGACTATCTTTACAAGATTTCTTCCAGCCGGCACAGCAGCGAATCCTTTGACTTCGAGAATCGATTCTAAAACCTTGTAAACCTCGCTAAGACGTATTTTCGTGGGGAACATCACCGTAACGTTGCCGCGGACACTATCATCCAGAACGAAATTAATTCCTGTTATATCACCAACGGTCTTCAGCACCATCCGGATATCAACCTGGTCAAAGTTTACACATATAAGCTCATCAGCCATGCCGGGTTTATCAAGTACAGGTAGATTTACGGCTGTCTCTGAAGATGGCTGCTCTGCTGTGGTGGTGCTTTCCCTTCTGGCTGCGATTTCTTCCGGCAAATCAATTTGCTCTCTTGAAGCCACCTGAATAATTGTCTTGCGGGTTGTAGTATATTCCGACGTCTTGCTGTTATTTTTGATTGTTTCAGGCTTCGGAAGAGTAACTAACTGTATTAGCTCTTTTTTCTCGGCTTGATTCGTGACCGCTGCTTTTGATCGCTCAATCTGCTTTGCATCAAATTCTTTCGTATGAAAATCCTTTGTTATTTGCGCAGCGTTGTCTTCTTGCGGGCGCATTTTCGTAGTCTTAGGTGTCTTGGATTCCGGTGTGCAGGATACAAAGCTTACGCAAAGTATGCATACAAAGTACAAAAGTCTGTTTAACAACGTTCGCAGATTTCGCTTGTTTGTGTTTGTTTTTTTTGACTCCATCGATTTCACCTGTTCAACATTAGTTCATAAACTGTATATCGGACTTTTTTACATGGAAAATGATAACTTTTTAGTGTTGTTATCCCGCAACAGCTCTATATCTATGGCTGGCTGCGACTTTGCTTTTTTGAAAACCTGGTAAGCTTTTTGTTTGTTAGTTAGTCGATGTCCATTAACTGAACGAATAACGTCCCTGTTCTTTAGACCAAGGTTTTTTGCTATGCTTATGTTTTCCAGACCGGTTATTTGAAGTCCTTCTACCTGGCCGTCCACGAAATAAGGCTCAATAGCTGCATTGTTTAATACTGCCTCCACATATCCGATTTTTGTTTGGGCGTTAGTATTGGCCTTTTTGGTAGACAAATTAGCTTTTGCTACTTTACTCATTTCGTTAATAGTTTGAGGTGAGGATAATTGAGTATTATTATTACTGCCGGAGGATGCTATATTGAGCTTCAATACTGTCCTTTGTCCATTGCAGACCAGAACCACTGCATTTTCTTCAATACTCTCAATACGAGCCCCAGCCACTGTCTGGTCTATCTTGTACAGGTCAAGCGCTCCGGTTTTAAGGTCTTTGATAATGGCTCTTGCAACTTCTGAATTCCCGGATATAGTGCCGGATAATGCCAATCCTAACTCCTCAGAAACCGAGTGTTGGTAAGCTGTCGATGTCGATTTACCTGAGCCTGCTGCTTGACCAGAGGAGTCAAACGGATTTCCTTCTATGATTTCAGAGTAGTCTTTAGGCGACAAATCCGATGAGCGCGTTGCCTTATTTACACTCGTTGCGTTGCCGCCCCGCACTGAGGCAGGAGTAGAATTCTTTTCCTTTTGCTCGGGTACCAACGTTATGATGACTACATAACCCAGTACTAAGGCAAGTGCTAACTTACTTATAAACAAGACCTTCCGAATATACATTTTGCACCTTTCTTTTTTGTTTAAACAACCATTGCTGCCACAAATAAGTAGAAGACATTTGCCAATCCGTGAAACAAAATTGGCGCTAATAGTGACCTGGTCCGGACAAACAGCCAGCCGAGAACCAGGCCGGGCAGAAATGTCAGAAACGATATTATTTCACCCTGAACTATGGTATGAGCGACCGCAAAACAAACAGCCGATATTATTATACTTATCCATTGTAGCAGCCTGCGTCGTTCTTGTACTATTGCACTTGTTAACCTCAGAATATTATTTTGAACATAACCTCTGAAAAATATTTCTTCAGCTACCGCAATGTACATAAACTGAAAAAGTAACCAGCTAAACCAGCCCTGTACCGGTGGCATCGCCGCCCGCAAAGGTAATTCTAATCCCCAGTATCTCATCAACCACAGACCAAAAAACGTAGCTGGAAAGGTAGCGATGCAGGCCCAGCCAAGAAGCACAAGCGAATGACTGATTTGCTTCTTGTCGAAACCAATTTTAGCAAACTCACGTTTTGTAATCGCTGTCGGGACAAGGGCGGAAGCTATCAAAATACCCGGCGCCACAAACCAAGTCGTTTTGAAAATAGAGCTTGTGCCAAAGACCTTAATTGCCAGGATTACGGCAATCGTTACGGCGGTGGTCTCTATAAGTAAAGATGTATTAAGTCGATTTGACCTGATGCCAAAAAGCGGAGCCGAAGGTCCATGCCGACACCTGCATGCCGGGTTATTTGTAACTATTTTATTTATCGTATACATTGTTCAGACCCCGGAAAGATACCTTCTTACCTATCTTCTCATTATAAAGTCTAAGAAATAAATTCTGGCTGAGGAAAACATTATCTTTTCATAATATGATACCTGTATGCTGTACACGCTAAATTTGCGCTTATGGCTCTCTATTAGTATTATTATCGGGCTAATACGGCGCCAGCGATGAGTATAGATCGTGAGATAACTTTTGCCGAAGGCAAACATCATCGATGATTTTTACATCCATGTTGAGATTTGCGCATATATCATCCTATCGGTTTTATTATAGGACGATAAGGCACGAGTTTCAAGTGAAAATAGTCAAAGATATGTAATTATTAACGTCGTATACAAGTTATTCAAAAGACGGGTTTTGCCCCGAAAATAAGGTTGCTTTTTGGCCTAAAAACCAAAAAAGATGATAAGTTCTACAAAGATATTATCTTAAGGGCCAAAAATCAGGGTTACTCTTAAAAATCTGTAAACCTCGCTATTTTTTACAATATTGATAACAAAAACAGCACATTTCATCGGAAACCCAAAGTATGAGTCAATTAAAGGACTTGCCTCAAAACAAAAAATGTGAAAGCAGAGATTTACAAGAACTAAGGTTATAACAGAGAGGGGCCGGCCGGCGGTCCCTTGACCTGTTAAAAACAGGTATAAACAGGTTAAAAAGACAGTTTTTCGGTACCCAAGTGCAGCGCGGAGAGCAGACCTTTTGATCGCTGGGTCAGTTTTGGGTCAGTTTTTCAAAGAAGATCCTGGGTGATACTAAGACCGGTGGAACCTGATAAAACCTGAGATTGAAAAAAAATATTGAAGCCCGCCTGCACTGCCCATGTCCCCGGCAATAGAGTAACTTAGACTATGGTTATCTGCCAAGAGTAAATATCGTAAGCCCTTTATATACAAGGACATATATTCATTTCACCCCACTGCTGTCGAATCTTCCAGCTGCCGTAACTGATGACCTGTTACCAGCAGGCAGGCCTTTGAGTCTGCCGTTAGCCGGAGAGCTGACGTTTGCTCTGACAGGATTGCCGGTCGGGAAAGAGCCTCCTTTGATGGCTGAAAGTAACCTTCGGGGCCATCAGATCCGCTTGAGGAATCGGCCCTAAAAGCTGTGACTGAACGTCCCTTGCTTTATCGAGGTCTTCGGGCTGGACCAAAAGATAATACCGCTGGGTGGTCCGCATATCGCTGTGACCGGCCAGCTGCTGGACTACATAAATGGGCAGCTGCCTTGCCCAGTTTGTTATACAGGAGCAGCGTATATCACGAAAACTGTAGATACCCACCCCAGCTTGGCGGCAGATGGTCTTAAAACACCGCAGGGGATTATTGACCAGATCGGTTCCGGCACGCCACCTGCCCGCATCGACACGGCTGCGATAGTAATGCCATCTGGACCTTTCCATGAATACATACGGGCAGCCTTCAGGGGCAACACTCTGCCATGCGGCCACAAGGTTGACTGCCTGGGCGGCAAGGGGAATCATCCGCATCTGATGGTCCTTGGGCGTCCAGGCCTGAACAAAACCGGTGGCCTTTTTGCGTGTCACATAAAGCTGGTTCGACTCAAAATCTATATCCTGCCAAGTCAGATTTATCACCTCACGCAGCCTAAGGCCGGTCGTGTAAATAGTTACCAAAAGGGCCCTCCAATAGGCATCCGGCGCATGGTCATAGATCCGAGTGAAAATCTGTGGTCTAATGATCTGCCTGCGGATCGAACCGCCGGGGTATTGGATATATTGACAGAACACGAGCATCATGTGTTTGTGGTTTGGCTACCCAAATAAAGTCCTGAGTTAAACGCAATTGAAGGACTTTGGGGCTACTTGAAAAGTTCCGTTCTGAACAACTATTTTTATGGTGACATGGAGTCTCTTGAAGCAGGGGTTGATGATGCTTTTAAAGAACTACAGCAACATCCCGAGACAGCGTTGTCTTTGGCATACAAAACATCAAAAAACTTATGTAAAACCGCTTAGTGCAGGTGCTCACTTAAAATGAGGTGTAATATGAATAATGGACAATTGACAGCGAAACAGAAGATGTTCTGTGAGGAATACCTGCTTGATTTCAATGCCACCCAGGCTGCAATAAGAGCGGGATACTCAAAAAGATCGGCGGCTTCGATGGGTGAAGAGAACATGAGAAAGCATCAAATAGCAAAACGTATTCACCATCTGCTGGTACTAAGGAACATGAAAACCCGAATTAAAGCCGAGAGGGTTGTACAAGAGCTGGCGAAAATAGCTTTTGCTAAGGATGGTGTAAAGACCTCAGACAGAATTAAGGCCCTGGGGATGCTGGCAAAGCTCATGGGCTTGTTTGGGAAACAAACAAGCCAGTCTCCTGGTTTAACTCTTGAAGATAATGAAAGCGAAATCCCTCTAAATGGTATTTTCCGAGAAGATTGGCAGATTTATGATGCCATGACTCCTATAGAGCGAGGAAGAATTTTCGGAGCCCTGGACAAATATTTCGATAAAAAAGCAATATAACAAGCAAGAGACGACAGCTGAAACTGGTCTTGAAACGGGCAATAATGACGAGCGACGATATAGATGATTTCGATATCGTGGGTTTGATTAGAGAGAAGCTGCCTGAACACCGCTTTAGAGAAGCTTCGAAAAAAGCTGGCCTCCGATCTATATGGCCGCATGGGTGGTAGAAACTCTGCTCAGATTAGAGAGTCGGCCAGTAATAATCGAGAGAATTTCCTTGAAAGTTTATTTTAATGAGGACAGTCTATAAAATTCGTGTCGGGTAATATTGCGTGCTTTCCTTTTCCGCTTATCTTTCAGTTTCAATACCACCATCGTTACAGTTAGGCCGATGTATGGCAACAGGAGTTCCACTGCACTTGCCTGGCTGTTGGGAGACATCGAACAGCCACCGCCTCCGCCGCCACCTCCTTCACTTGCGGCAGCGCCTCCAGCGCTTACTTCGAAAACATAAAATGGAGTAAAGTGCGTAGTCTTGAAACGCAGAGCATGCAAGTTTGAAGATATTACGATGGTTTCAATATCTGTTATACCCTGTTGACTGAGAGCATCGGTTAGA
>JAUWLI010000149.1 GCA_030613765.1 Phycisphaerae bacterium | reverse complement strand
CTACCCAGGAGGAGTTCATGCACACTTTTAATACTATCAACCTGGCGGGTAAGCAGGTTGTCCTGGTCTCAGACGCCCATCCGAAGATGATAGGGCAAATCTCGGAAAAGCTCGTTAACCGCTTCGTCTCCGGAATGGTCGTCAAGATACAAAA
Organism: Phycisphaerae bacterium; assembly: GCA_030613765.1. The sequence continues at coordinate 7,082 of JAUWLI010000149.1, read as the reverse complement.
CCCGGATTTCAACACCCGCTGCAAAATCTGCAGACAGTACGCAGGAAAACTGGCAACCGAAAACGGCAGGTTGAAAATCGGAAAAGCCATCTCCGAAAATGTAATAAAATACATCGCCGAAAATCTCAGAACAAATGTGAGGGAATTGGAAGGCGCTCTGCTGAAATTAATTGCTTTCTCGGCACTGCAAAACCAGAAAATAAACCTCGCTATGGCGCAGGCCGTTCTGGCCGAGCATCTGGAAAGGTGTGACCCCATTGTCCATATTTCGGACATCGAATCCGCCGTCGCGACATATTTCGGAATAACACCGGCAAATATACACTCCTCGAAAAAAAACAGGACTGTCGCACTCGCCCGGCATTTTAGTATGTATCTGACAAGAAAGCACACAAAGATGTCCTCATCGGAAGTAGGAAGATTTATGGGTAATAAAAATCACGCCACCGTACTTCTGGCCTGCAAAAGAATTGAAAGCCTCCTTGAGAGGAATGCAGAAATATACTGGAACGGACCGGCCGGTAACAAAGTCTCAAAAGCAAAGACCGTACTTAACAATCTTGAGGAGAGTATCTCCAGATAATCCGTAGCTCATGATTGATGCCTCGTGGTTTGGGCTTCGATTCACGAATCACGGCCCACGATTTCCGTCTTGCATTTGGGTATCGCGGCCAAAAATTTCACGCCGTAGGATTTATTCACCACCCGAGAGTCCAGAATAACAACGATCCCGGTATCGGTCTTGCTGCGGATTAGTCGCCCGAAGCCCTGCTTGAACTTGATTATCGCCGAAGGCAATTGATAATCATTAAAAGGATTGCCCCCCTGCTCTCGTATCTGCTCTAATCTGCCCGCAAGCAGCGGCTTGTCGGGGACCGCAAAAGGCAGCCGAACAATAATAACATTGCTAAGCGCCGCCCCCGGCACATCAACCCCCTGCCAGAAGCTGTCCGTCCCGAACAATACACTGCTGCCGCTGGCCTTAAAGTGCTTCAAAAGAACGGGCCTGTCGATACCCCCCCCTTGCTGCAGCAGGTCAATATCATTTTCCTCCAGCCAGTCACCCAGCTCCTCTGCCAGTGTCCCCAGCATCTTATAGCTTGTAAAAAGCACAAACGCCCGCCCCTTTGTTTGCAGTATATATTTTTTTACTTTCTCGGCCGCCGCTTCAATGAAAGCTGCATCGTTCGGGTTAGGCAGCTCTTTCTCGATATAGATCGTAACCTGCTTTTCGTAATCAAAAGGCGACCCCAGCCCGAGAGCATCGTAGTCTTTCAGACCGATTCGCCCGGCAAAGAAATCAAAGCCGCTTCTTTGCCGGCTCTTTCGCGGCGACCCGCTGCTCAACGTCGCGCTCGTCAATATCACCGAGTCATATTTATCGAAAAGGCACCTTTTCACATCAGGCCCAACGTTCACCGCCGCACTCTTCAAAACAACACGTTGCTGGCGTCCCCTTCCCCCGCTGCCCGCCTCCACCCAGTAAACATAATCCGGCTGCTTCTGCGCCAAAAAGTACTCCAGGTCCTGAGCAAGACCCGCACACCGGTCGACGAACCGTGTAATCTCAAATTTCTCATCAACGTCTTCCGTCTGTTTTGCCAGCTTGGCCAATTCCAAACGCAGCTCCTTCAGGTGTCCCCCTATCCTGTCGTCGACGAAATTCGCATAGCATCTGCCGTTATTATGCCCCTTGTTCTCTTCGAACCAGCCCCGGACCCCCTTAAAGAACGCCCTTACCTCCTTATCGATTCGACCGATCATTTTCATCGCTGCCTCTGACTTTCTCGCCGAATCCATATAAGCCAGAAGCCCTCGGTGCGTCCGCGGATTATACAGCCCGTCGAGCAGAAATCTCACCCTGTAATTGCTGATATCTATTCCGAAATGGTCTTCGGCCACGTGCTCGATATTCTGTGCCTCATCGATTATCACATAGCCGTAATCCGGCAGCACCGACGCTCCCTGTTCTTTCAGAACAAGGTCGCTGAACAGTAGCGCATGATTGGCCACAACGATATCGGCGGTTTCCAATCGCCGTCTTGCCCGCCAGTAAAAGCATTCCCGAAAATGCGGACACTTCCTCCCCCGGCAGTTGCCGTGCTCGCTCTTGACCAAATCCCAAACCTTTCCCTTCGGCACAAACGTAAGGCTGCTCAGCGAACCGTCTTTCGTTTGCCTGGCCCAGTCATTTATCACCGCTAATTGCGAGCCGGACTCATCGAAAAGCCGCCCCTGCCTTCGTATCGCAAAGTCAAGTCTACGTTTACAAAGATAATTCCCTCTCCCCTTTGCCAGCACCGCCGTAAATCCCCGAGGCAGACACTTGGTCAGAAAAGGAATGTCCTTACCTGTCAACTGTTCCTGCAGTGTGATTGTAAAAGTACTGATCAGCACTTTTCCTGCGTTTTTGTAAACCAGCTCTATAGCCGGGATAAGATATGCAAAGCTCTTACCCACGCCCGTTCCCGCCTCGACGGCCAGATGCCGCCCGTCCGCAAGCGCCTTCTGCACCGCCAGCGCCATCTCAACCTGTTCAGCCCTTTTCTCAAACCCGCCGAAAGATTGCGAAATCACACCGCCTGCCCCAAAAACCGCTTCTATATCTAATCCGGTATTAGCCTTTATCATTACAAAAATTATTATCCATTATTCATCACTCATCGCAAGCATCGAATATCAGGAATCCGCCATTAGGCGTCCTCCGGAAGGAGTCCCAAGGACTGCGGAGCCTTGTAGGGTGGGGCTTGCCCCACCGTTCCCACTTAAGTCCTATAAGAATTCGCTTGATTTGCCTCTATCAATCAGATATACTTACTTTATATCTATTATAGAGTTGGCGATGCAAGACTTTCAGCTTCCCGACCGGCATTCATTCGCCATAAAGAAAGCGGTTTTTGGCCCCAAACGGGGAAAAAGGAGATTCGAAATGGCAGGAGAATCATATCTTAAAAACACACTGACAACTTTTGCAGTATTATTTCTTCTGGCTCAAGTGACCTTCGGAGCACTACCCGGATATGAATTCATCGACCTTGGAACTCTCGGCGGGTTCTACAGTTGTGCCTATTCAATCAACAGCAGCGGGCAGATTGTTGGCATGGCTGCCAACAGCTCTAATTGTGTGCGCGCAACATTATTTGATCCTACTGGCAGTGGAAATAATATTGATCTTGGCACAATAGGTGGTTGTTGTGGTGTTGCTCGATCAATTAATGATCGTGGGCAAATCGTGGGATGGTCATCAGACAGCTCAACAGGTTGGAGTAAGGCGACCTTATTTGACCCCACCGGCAATGGGGACAATGTAGACCTCGGTTCACTCGGTGTTGGCTTGAGTGGAGCGTATTCAGTTAATAATAATGGGCACATTGTAGGATATGCATTTAACAGTAGTTCATATAGTGAACGCGCAACGCTGTTTGATCCTACTGGAAACGGCGAGAATATAGATCTCAGCACGCCTGATGGATCGTGGTCAGAAGTAGCGTACTCTATCAACGATAAAGCACAGATTGTGGGAAAGGCGCAAAAAAGTGCTGATTATGTTTGCGCGACATTGTTTGATCCTAATGGCAGCGGAAATAATATTGATCTTGGCACCCTTGGCGGTAGCCATAGTGCAGCTCATTCAATCAACGATACTGGACAGATCGTTGGAATCGCTGAAAATAGCTCAGGTTATGATCATGCTACCTTATTTGATCCCTCTGGTAATGCCGATAACACCGACCTTGGTATACTTGATGTTGTTTCAGTTTCTACGACCTCTTTAATGAAACGCAATGCGCAGATAACACATAGCCCTGATTCTATCGATGTGATTATAGTAAGACCAGAGCTTCCAAAATATCCTGCTACCAAAGCCTTTTGTATAAACGATAATGGACAAATAGTAGGGTATTATCGTGAAGCTTTGGCACCTTATAAGGCAACCTTATTTGATCCAACTGGCAACAGTAACAATCTTGACCTTAATACTCTCCTTATAGATCCCAACTGTGGTTGGACTTTAGAATATGCGTATTCAATAAATAATTCCGGCTGGATAGTTGGACAGGGAATGAATCCTGCTGGCGAGCATCATGCATATCTCTTAATCCCAATCCTACCGAAAATCATCTACGTCGACGACGATGCCACCGGTGCAAACAACGGCTCATCTTGGCCCGATGCCTTCAACTATCTTCAGGATGCACTCGCTGCTGCCAACGACGGCGACGAGATAAGAGTGGCTCAGGGAATCTACAAACCCGACCAGGGAGCCGTGGTCACCACTGGTGACCGCAAAGCAACCTTCCAGCTCATAAACGGCGTAACCATCAAAGGCGGCTACGCTGGCTTCGGTCAGCCTGATCCCGATGCTCGTGACATTAACTTATACGAGACAATCCTCACCGGTGATCTGGCCGGCGACGACGGTCAGAACTTCTCCAACAACGGTGAAAATAGCTACCAGGTTGTAACTGCTATCTCTGTTGGATCCACAGCCGTCCTCGATGGTCTTATTATTACCGCCGGTAATGCTAATCACCCACATTATCTATCCATGAAAATCTCCGGCGGAGGCATGTACATGCTCTACTCCAGCCCCAAAATCATCGACTGCATTTTCACTTCTAACTCAGCTGCTTACGGCGGTGCCGGCTTGTATAACTACAAAGGTGATTCGGTTTTGACCAATTGCACGTTCCATAGCAACCTTGCGACGTCTCATCCACATTATGGCGGTTCCGGCTATGGTGCCGGAATGTATAATAGCACAGGTAGCCCAATCCTGACCGAATGCACCTTCAGTAACAATCACGCAAAAGGCCGCTACCCGGAAGACTTCGGCGGTATTGGTGGCGGATTATTCTGCTATGTTCGAACAATGAACGATATCGACAAAGGCCCAACTCTCATCGACTGCATTTTCAATGATAACACAGCCCAAAGTGCGGCTGGCGGTATGTGCCCGGGAATTGGCAATACAATCCTCATTAACTGCATTTTCACTCGAAACTACGCCGAGGACGGCGGCGCAATGGCCACCGCTCCAAGAATGATGGTCAATTGTCTCTTGTTTGCCAATTCAGCCGAATATGGTGGCGCAATGTATCTCTGTGAAGACAAAAATAACTTAATAATCAACTGCACATTTGTCGCAAACTCTGCTGCTTTTATCGGTGGAATTGTGGACTGTGAAGATAGCATTGCAAACCTGACTAACTGCATCCTCTTCAACAACACTACCTCTGGTGTCGCTGATGAACAAGCCCAAATCTATTTGCCCGATGGAACACCTGTTCTAAAATACAATTGCATCCAGGGATGGACCGGTGATTTGGGTGGCACCGGCAACATTGGTGACCTCCCGTTATTCGTCGATCAAAATAATCACGACTATCACTTGCTCCCGGGTTCGCCGTGTATAGATGCCGGAGACCCCAATTATATAGAAGAACACAACGAGACGGATTTAGACGGCAAGCCCCGCGTAATGGGTGGCAGAATCGATATGGGCGCTTATGAGTATGGCCAATTAGTACCGGCCGAGGCAAGAATCGTCCCTCAAACCATTAACCTTGCAAGCAAAGGCAATTGGATAACCTGTTATATCTGGCTCCCCGATGAGTACGATGTCGCTGACATCGAACCAAACAGCATCTTCCTTGAGAGCCAAATACAACCTGAGCAATTCTCAGTCGATGAACAACAGCAGGTTGCTACGGCCAGATTCACCCGCGAAGATGTTCATACCATCCTTGAGGTAGGCGATATCGAACTGACAATCACCGGTCAACTGACCGATAGAACAGTCTTTGAAGGCGCCGATACGATTAAGATAATAGATAAAACCGGCAAAAACTAACTCGGCCGCTTTAATGGGGAGTTTGAATGCCCGCCCCAGCGCTGTCGATGGCCTTTTTAAGTGTTTTTACAGCCGGCGCATCAGGTAGCTTTTCATAAGCGGCGTCAATAGCTTTTTTCGCCTCGCCGGCCCTGCCTAACTGGTAATAAACATAGCCTAACAAAAACTGCAGCTCACCCGAATCGCTTATCTGAAGCCATTCTTCGATATTGGCTATTCTGCTTTCCACCTTGTCCCGGTCACCCACCATTCCCACAAGGTCTATCTTAAACCGTGCGTATTCGGGGAAAATCTCCAGGGTCCTCGAAAGAAACAGCGCGCTGCTCATATATCCACCGGCCGCGAATAAAGCATGGCTCTTGCCCGCGTAGGCAAGGGGGTCTTTACTCTTGTAAATCGACGCGAGGGTATAAGTATCCGCCGCCTGGTAGTACTTGCCTTCTTTGAGATACTGCTCCGCCGCCCGCATATGCTCATTGAACTGGTCCTTCGCATAAGATGCAAAAGTCTTGTGTTCACCCCTGATACTTTGGGCTCTGACGGATAAGGCGACCCCGCTAAGTTCCTTGCGTGGCTTGACACTCGTTATTTCTTTCTCCAGCTCGACCTCCAGCGCTTCTATTTCTTCTTCTGTCAGAGATGTCAACCTTTTGAGTCTCAATTTTTCAAGAGGTGTCTTTTCCTTCTTTGTTTCTTCCTGGCTCGTATCGCCCGTCGGTTCTTCACCCTCAATGCCCGAAGTTTGTTTCGAGTCTCGAGCATCAGGTATCAAGTACTTGGCTTGAATGCTCTCGATCTCCTGTTTCATCCGCTCATAAACATCGAGACCCGAAACGTCTTTTTTCTCTTTTCCGGCCTCGTCGGCTTGTTCTTGTCTTCGAAGGTTAATCAGCATGTCTTTGCCGGTCAAAAATCGTTTATCGTGTAAAGGCTCCTGTTGCTTATCTTGTTCTCGTATTTTCAGCAGTGTAGGTGGTTGTAGCGTACCTGCATCTTGCTCAAGTTTGTTAAATGGCCGCAAGGACTCATCCCGGACAATCAGGCTTTGCTTCAGTGAAGGCGCTCTGTGTTGTAACTGTCCCATATCCTGCTTCAGGCGTTCCATCTGCGCCACGTTCTGCTCATCCACAAGTCGTTTGGCTTGTGCGTATGTGAGAGTCCCGTCTAAAATCAGTTTCTCCAGATGCTGAGGCTTAAACCGCATCGGCCTGTAACTTATATCCGGAGT
>JAUWLI010000211.1 GCA_030613765.1 Phycisphaerae bacterium | reverse complement strand
CCACCTAAAAATAATACGATCGCACCAAGTATCGCTATCATGCTAATCGGCTGAAGGTATGCGTATCCGGATGGGCTGGCTCCGTTAAGGGCATAAAACGCAATTCCGAACATCAGAAAAAACAGCCCCATGTAATTTGGCCTGGTTTGAAGATTTAAAATCTCTTTTTTATGCTGGTTAATGAAATATAAGCTAAAAAACGGGATTAGAAGGCCGTGTGACCAATTAGGCTCTACCCATCTTGAGACAATACGCTCAACTTCATTGTGAAAAAGATAATAGAACAGGCCGGCAATTATCAACATCCTGACATAACTATGGTGCCCAAGTTCACGCCAGCTTGTCCGCTCCGAATCGGCACTTTGCGCCTTGTTGCAAACGGGAGCACCTGCATTTGAACCTTGTGTCTGGATTTCCATTTGGGTATTATTTATACAATTGGGCCTGTTTGCAATAGAGGAAACAATATTTTCCGGCATAACTAAACAATTCTGTTAAAACCAGTCGGGAATAGGCCTGCTAGTACCGAAATCTCTGTCCGCAAAATTGCGGTCATAAATAAAACCGAAGCCATAAGTTGCCCTGAACGCATTTCTCAAAACGGCCCGCCATCTTGCTGTCGGGTGTGTGCCGACTCTTATTAAATCGTTTGGCTTAATAAAGAAGTCAGGTTGCTCGCCGCTGGCGATCTTATCCAAATCGACCATTACGATTTCTTCTTTATTCTGGCCGATCCTTCTTATCACTTCACATCGCTTCGGCCAAGCCAGAGGTCCCAAACCACCCGCTGCAGCAATGGCCATCTTCAACGTCATCGGTCGGCCTGTAATATTGATAAATCCCTGACCGTTGACATTACCCGTTATACTGAACTCACCAATAATGTCAACCGGCACATAAATAGTATCGCCAGCTCTTATCACAATATTATACCGAGAGTCACCGGCATACAGTCTTTCGGTCGGAATCTTGATGACTCTTGTCTGCACTCGGCCCGCTCCTACCTTGTCCCACTCGAAGCCCATCGGAAGCTTTTCTTCGAGTTGGCCGACCGGTTTTTCAGGCTCAACTTTAATCAACGGCCACGTTTGTTTTGGGCGACCTGTTTGAACAAGAATCCATTTGCCATCGCGGAAAATCCACTCGGGGCGCCCAGTTTCATCCTCGTTTGTTGACCTGCTTATCATCTCCGAAGCAGCCACAAGCAATTCCGGCTTTCTCGGGGCCTTTTTCAGTTTCGCCGATGGTGCTATTGTCTCCAACATCTGCTGTTCAGGCTCGAACAGTCTCATCGGTTGCTTCGGCTCAATAATACCCGGCCTAACCGGCTCAGCTATTGGCTCTTTGCCCGTAACAGAACGCGAAACATAAACATAGCTTATGTTAAATTGGCTTATCCCCCCTGCTACCGCAACCGCATCAGCTAATTTAAATCCACTTCGCGGAATAATGTACCTGCCCGGCCCCGGCACACCATCTCCCAGTATTGAAAACATTCGCTGTTGTGAATTCAATAAGGTCACGGTAACCAACGGGTCTATTAATATGCTCGGCGAAAGGATCTGCCTTATCTCCTCTTCAAGTTGCGTTTCAGTGAATCCACCCGCCTCAATTACTCCAACTTCGAATATGGATATTTTGCCGGTTTCTTTAACAATATAATCGCTTGTAAACACGGCCCCTTCCTGGAATAGCTCGAAAATGGTTATCCTGACAACATCACCGGGACCAAAAGCATAATCCGTCTCAAACACCATGGTATCTATCGGTTTTGGTTCTTCGGCTTCGGCCCAGGCTGATGGTGCCTCTTCGGCCACACCCAATGAAGGCAGTATAATATTCACCGCAGGAACAGGACGGAATCTGCCTATATCAGTCGGGTCAAAAAACTTGTTGCCACAACCTACCAGGCAAGCACTTAGAACTGATAAAAGAGGGGCAACAAGAAATACAATTGCTACAGTACGTGTTTTTTTCAACCTGTTATAGAAATTTGGATATTGATGGCGTCTTTTATTATTATAGTAACCCATTTTGTTTTCCACGGAATATCTAAGGTGATTCATATCACCAAAATTCCAAAAAGACATCGGTGTTCTTGATTCTCTTCAGGGACTTCAAACGCAACTAAGCCGGGCGTACACTTCTGATTCAGTCGGTGGCAAACAATGGACATTTGGAAATCTCCAAGGCCCTAAAAAAACGTCTAAACACCTTTCTATATTATGAATTTTATCGGTTTAACACCCTGTTCGCTTAACTTTTTAAATCACTATTGATTACTGATTATTACTAAATTATCGATAATCCATAATCAATTGCTGCCTTAATCTACCGTAACTGTATGTATGCAAAGTAGATATGAGGATTCCCCTATGGCGGTTTAACGTATAATGGTGCCCTGAAGATAAGGGTTCCGGTTGCCTCCCTTGCCAGTGCGAGGCTTCGTTGCTTTGCAAAAACAGTCAATAAGCTTTATATACTCTTTCAATACCGGATTTGTTCGCCATATCTCCTCCGGAGCCCGATAATTGCCATAATATCTGCACAAATGAAAGATATCAGCTTGTTTGGTTTGGGAAGCAGAAAAAGTATGCAAACAGATGTTAGAAATAGTGAATTGTGCCGACAGTTTTCGGCATTGAGTTCCTTGAAACACTCTTGTACAATATTATAGGCGTAAGGTTTTTAAGAAGTGAGTTGTGAGGCATTAATTTATGGAGGTAGTGAAAATGATTAAGTCGAAACATTTGAGAGGTACCGTTGTTGCGTGGTTTTTGGTTTTGCTCAGTTTTGCTTCAGGAGTGCGGGCGGAAATTTCGCGAGGGTCCACAGTTGATGAGCTTCTTCAGATATTGCCGGCTGAGAGTCTTTTTTGTGTGCGGGTGAACAATCTCGACTCCACTCTTAGCTCGATGGACCAGTTTTTGGCTGGTATCTTGCCTCAATCCTCAGAAGTGTCAAAGCTGGTGCGAATGCAGTTCGCAAAGATATTAGGGAGTCCTGAGTTAAACGGCGTGAATATGGGGGGCAGTTTTGCTCTATTTGGGGTAACATCAGCCGAAAAACCGCCCGGTCCTATGCCGTCAGATATGTTTATCGGCGCTCTTGTGCCCATCACAGATTACAAACAGTTTATCAGCGGCAATCCCAACGTAGACCAGCCGGATGAGAAAGGAGTTTCTAAAATCACAAGCGATGGCACTCCCACATTGTTGGTTACGCAGCTCGGCAGTTATGCATTGTTCAGTTCGGAGAACTACTATGACAGCCTACTGTGGTATAAGAAACTGATGGGAATTGGAACGAGTGCGTCCGCACAGGCAGCACCGCTGGATAGTGCTCTCGAAGCTGCTGAAGCCGAACTGGCCATGAAAGAGCCGCTGTGGGTGTATGGAAATATCCAGCAGGTATTTAAAACCTTCGGTCCTGTTATTTTTGGCAAAATCGAAGAGATGAAAATAATGATGGAGGATATGGAATCATATACTCAGGTAAATATTGAGAAACTTGAGCAAACCAGGAACGAGATGGTCGACATGATTTCCAATCGAAAAGCGGAGATTGAGAAAATTGAACAACAAATCGAGAAGCTTAGAGAGCAGTATAGCCAGCTTCAAACAAAAATGGAACAGATGAAGATTCGGCTGGCTGACATGGATCCTAATGGAAAAGTAGCGATTGATAAACTTAAACAAAGAATCAATGAACGAAAGAAATTATCGAGCGCTCTTGAAGAACAGATTGAAAATATTCAGCAATTGATAAACCAGTTGGCCAATATGGTCCCCAATGAAAACGTGACAATTCGTATACTCGACCAGCAAATCGAGAAACTCAAGAAAAAAAATGAGCTGCCGAGCGACCGTCAAGCACCAGAGGCATTTGCGAATGTGATGAATATGTACACAGCTATCTTTGAGACGCTGATGAAGGAGACAAAGTCTTTGAGCTTAGCTATCAGGCCGAGGCCGAATGTGTGCATTCTCACTTTTAGCGTTTCGGCAGTGCCTGGAACAGAAATGGCGAATATGTTTGCCGCCGACACGGCCATAGTAAAGGAGAATAGACTTTTAGGGTATCTGGAAGACGGGGCGATGATGAATTTTGCGGGTAAGATGAATACGCCTTTCTGGAAGAAGCTCAATCTCAAGAGCATCGATTTGCTTACGGCAATTGCCGGTGAGAGTATAACCGCTGAGGATATAACCAAAATGAAGACCTTGACTACAGATATGGTTAGCGCTCTTGGCGGGCCGGTGGTGTTTTCATTCTTTATTGATGCAAACAGCAAGCCGCCTTTCGCCCTTAAGTATGCTCTTGAAGTTAAAGATGCTGATAAGTTCAACAAGGTCATTGAAGAGGCCATGGAGATAATGAACGCCGGCGGTATTGCTGATTTTTACAAAAGCCTGGGTTTCGAAATGGGCTTTACAATAGAGCGTGGCGTTGGCAGTTACAAGGGTGTTTCCATAGATACAGCAAAGCTCGTGATGAAGTCGACCGACCCCAATTTGCCACAAGGACAGATGATAGAGACGATGTACGGTGACGGTTTCGAGTATAGATGGGCTATAGTAGACGGATTGTGGGTTTGCGCTATTGGCGGCGATGTGGATTCGGCAATACGCAAGTTGATTGATGAGGTCAAAGCAGGTGTGCCGGTGCAAATGTCTGCAGAAATGAAGGTGGCTTTAACATTACTGCCGGAAGCGGGCAGGGCCGACTTTATGGGAACGTATAACTTTCTGCGGTTGTTCAAGATGGTAGGAGCTATGGCTGGAGCTTTCATGCCTGTGCCGATGCCTGTGGCACAGATGGATATTCCTACCAAAAGCAATATCGTATTTGCGGGCAAGGCAGGTAACAACAGGATGACTGTAGACATTGCTCTGCCGAAAGAGCACCTGATCGAGATTATAGCAGCCTTTCAACCACTTTTGGGTAAATCGCGTGAGCAGGCCAAACGAGCTGTTTCTCTTAACAACTTAAAACAGATAGCACTGGCTTGCATAATGTACGCAGACGAACACGAAGGCAAGTTCGCCCCCGATTTACAGCAATTATATCCTTACCATCGCAACCCAAAACTTTTTGAGTCGCCTCTTAAGCCGAAGGGTTTTGATGGTCCCAGCTACATATTCGTTGCCGGGCTGACACTGCGAATGCGTCGTCCACAATCTATTATTACTGCTTATGAAAATCCTGCATTTTGCAGCGATAGGATTTGTGCTGCTTTTATGGATGGTCACGTTGAGGCGATGAAGCCAGCGAGATTTTTACAGGGACTCGAAGAAACTTACAAACAGCTTGGCAGAGAGATGCCGGAGATTAAATTCAAGAGTCCAACAAGAAACGAGTCTTTGAAAATGCGACAACCAATGAAACAGCCGCAAAGGTCGCAAGAAGCTCGTGTTATCACTACAAAAGCAAACCTGCGAATTCTTCATATGGCGATTATGCAATTTAAGATGGACACCGGCCGATTCCCAACTGAAGAGGAAGGGCTCACGGCACTGATTTTGCAGCCGTATAATTGTTTCGTGGATCCTGGTGGATATTTGAACACCACGAAAATACCTAAAGACGGCTGGGGCAACGATTTTATTTATGACCTTTTTCCCGAGAGCGGCAAGCCTTTTGTAATCATAAGTTTCGGCGCCGATGGTGAAGAAGGTGGTGAAAGCCACGATACGGACTTGTTCAGCACAGATCCATAAGTGACGAGGCTC
>JAUWLI010000090.1 GCA_030613765.1 Phycisphaerae bacterium | reverse complement strand
GGGGAAGCCACACACGTTGAGGAGGGTACCTTACCCAGTGGAGTCAGGGTGAGTAATGCTCAGCGGGGAGTTTTGGGGTATATTTCGGAATTGGCAGCAGTTTTGGGTGCGGGTTCAAGGATTCCTAATCTCCATGGGATTTGGCCGTAGGGTTTGCCTGCACGGGCGCGGTTGGTTACACCCTGGAAGAGAAAACGCAGATTGTCGGGGTCCACTAATAGTTTCTCATCGTATCCTGCGCGGAGCAGCTCGCCGTGGCTGATGACATCGGTCCAGCGTTCGGCGGGGTGTCGGACGTTCATCATCGAGGCAAATGATTTGTCCTTGCCGGCAGCAAGGGGAGTCCACGTGCCGTCAAGTCGGTCGGCCAGATATGCCTTGTAGTATCGCCAGCCATGACCGTTTTGTGCTTCAATCAATGTCAGGTATTTGTTGGAGCCTTTTAGGCGATACGTGTGGCTGGCTTCGAAGACGTCCGCTTCGAGGGCGAGGACCGGCGTCGACCATCCTGCGGGGAACATGTCCAGAGACGTCTGGGCGCGCCACATCTTTCCGTTGAGTGAAGTAAAGAACAGGTGTGCTTTTGCATCGTCGCAGATGACCCAGAAGTCGAGCCAGGCGCTGACGTTGGCCGGTTTGGTTTTGAAAAGGGGTGTCAGCTTGCTCCAGGAATCGGGCTTGGTGATATCCGGTGTCGTAGAATATGCGGGCCCGTATTTCGGGTCCCAGGACTCATCAGAGGCTTGGCATATAAGATACCATTTCTTGTGGGGCGTGAAGTAGAATACGTGCGGGGCACAAAAGTAACCGGGATGGCACTTTAGGACCTGCTGGGTGGTTGTTTTGGCCTGGGGCCATTTATCAAAGGTAAGATAGATAATCGCATGGCTTCGCTTTAGGCCGCGAACCGTGCAGAACAGATGCCATCTGCCTTTGTAACGAACGATAGAGGGATCCTTGACGGAAAGCCAATCTTCACCGTCGACCTCCATCGGCTCGAGCACGGGGGGGCCGGCAATCCAACTGAAGCTGCCGGTCGATAGTGAACTTGCTTGAGTTTTGGCTGCGGCCATTTCCTGACCCAGACACAGAGCGGAAAACAATACTGAAAGGATGATAATTGTCGTAGAACGAACCATGTTCCTTGCCTCCTTATCAAATGAGCGGTTGGTTGCAATATTATTGCCGCAATCAGGAAAGAAGACAAGGTAATTTTTCTGTTGGCCTGATGGCTGTAACTTTGTTAAGATTTTCACAACGGTTGGTAAACAGGGAAGCTATTTTTTGGAAAGGAGCTATGGTATGAGACGGATTTTTGCAATTCCGGTTATTGTGCTAATATTAGTGGTGAGCAGTTGTGCGGGGCTGGGGAATCAATCAGGCGGGGCGGGCAAATCGCTGGATATCTATTTTATGGATATGATGGGTGGCGCTTCGACTCTGATTGTTACCCCTGCGGGAGAATCAGTCCTTATTGATACCGGCTCGCTGGAACCCAAACATCGCGATGCCGACCGGATACATAAGGTGTGCATGGATGCCGGGCTGGCGCAAATCGACTACCTGGTTACTACGCATTTTGACGTTGACCACTACGGGGGGATATTAGAGCTGTCCAAGCGGATTCCAATCAAGTGCTTTATAGACAACGATACGCCGCCGAAAAATATCGGTAAGCGTCAGAGGTCCCAACAACTGAGCCCGCTGTACGAGGAGGCCACTAAAGGAAAAACGAAACTTTTGAGAGCAGGTGAGAATATTCCGCTAAAGAATGTGGGGAGAGGAAAGAAAGGGGCTATTAAGCTGCATTGTGTTGCGTCTCAAAAGAAAGTGGAGGGCTTCGATGGGGACATTGACGCTCCTGTGGAAGGAGTCGAGATGGCCAGGCCGGCGGACGCTTCAAATAATGCGGGGAGCATTGCATTGGTTTTGAGATATGGCAAGTTTAAGTTTTTTGCGGGCGGGGACATTACGCTGAACGTGGAGCACCATTTAGCTCACCCTGTCAATCGGATCGGCAAAGTCGACCTTTACCAGGTAACACATCACGGGCTGGACAGGAGTAACAACCCTGTGCTGCTGAAGGAGCTTAATCCGACGGTATGCGTAGCGATGAACGGGCCGAGAAAGGGTATCCAGCCGAGGACGTTCGGCGTGATGAAGGGGCTGGATTCCGTCAAAGCGATTTACCAAATCCACTACAATACACAGTACGGTGACGCGGGCAACACCGCAGCTCAGTTTATAGCGAACAAGGACAATCCTCAAAAGGGCCAATATATCAAGGCGCGTGTTTATGGCGATAAGGGTGTATTTACGGTCAGCATCGGGCCGGACGGGGCACTGAAAACTTATCAAATTCAGTAAGATCGGCGGGGATTTCTTTTTGGCTGCGGGTTCTGTCTTGCTTTGTACCGTGATATGAGGTAAAATCCTACTCTCACTAAATTTTTAGGAAAGGGTAAAATTATGAAATCAAACCGTTATTTTATTATGTTGGTACTGCTGGTTCTTGCTGCGCCGCAGCTTGTATTCGGGACGGCTCTGGATGATTATGTAAAAAAGCCGGATGCAAGCTATAAGTACAGCCTTGTCAAAACAATCGAGGGCAAGGGCTATACGGCCTACGTTATTGATATGACGTCACAGTCGTGGCGGAGTAAGAAGGAGGTTGACCGGACGCTTTGGAGGCACTGGCTGACGATAATCAAGCCTGACAAAATCAAAAGCGATATTGGGCTGCTGTGGATAAACGGGGGCAGTAACAATAGTGCTGCTCCGAAGAATGCCGATTTTATAATGGTTCGAATAGCACTCGGCAGCGGAACGGTCGTTGCCGATTTGCGAATGGTGCCGAACCAGCCATTGAACTTTCCCGATGGCGGGCGGCCTCGATATGAAGATGCTATTATCGCTTATACGTTTGATAAGTGCCTGACCACGGGTGACCAGACGTGGCCGCTGCTTCTGCCGATGGTCAAAAGCGCGGTGCGGGCAATGGATACAGTGCAGAAGTATCTTGCCTCTGATGCCGGCGGCGGGGTGGAGGTGAAGAAGTTTATGGTTTCGGGAGCCTCAAAGCGGGGTTGGACAACGTGGCTGACGGCTGCGGTCGATAAGCGAGTCACGGCGATAGGGCCGGCGGTCATCGACGTACTGAATATGAAGGAGTCGATGGAACACCATTTCAGCGCGTATGGCTTTTATGCACCGGCCATCCACGATTACCAGGAGATGAAGGTTTTTGACAGGCTCTTGACGGAGAAAGGCGAGGTGCTTAGAAAAATCGTGGACCCTTACGAATATCGGGACCGATATACGATGCCCAAGTTCCTGGTGAATTCGACGGGGGACCAGTTCTTTCTGCCGGATTCGGCGCAATTTTATTATGATGACCTGCCGGGCGAAAAACACCTGCGATATATCCCCAATACCGACCACGGCCTGGACTTCAGCGCCGCGGCAAGCCTCTTGTTGTTCTATAAGTCTATCCTGGCTGATTCGCCGCTGCCGGAGTTTACGTGGAAGGTGACAGGGGACAAGATAAGGATCAAGCCTATAAGCGGTCAGCTCAAAGAGGTGAACCTATGGCAGGCAACGAATGAAAAGACGCGGGACTTTCGCGTTGATACTATCGGGCGGGTCTGGAAAAGCTCGCCGCTGAAGCCAAAAGAGAACGGACGGTATGTTGCCAGGGTTGCGAAGCCGGAAAAGGGCTGGACGGCATTTTTCGTCGAGATGGTTTACGAGAGCGGGGACGCTGTTCCTCATAAGTTTACGACGCAGGTGCACGTGGTCCCGCAACGGCTGCCTTTCGCGGAGAAAGCAAATTAGTATTTAGCATTTAGTATATAGTATTTAGCCGGTTGTTGCCGGCAGGGCCGGCTTTTATTTTAATTTGCCACGAAGGCAAAAGTTCGTATCTCGTCAAGCGTGAGTAGACCGCACACACACTATAAGAGGCCGAGCTTAAGAGGCATGGCTGATGCCGCAGCGCCTTTCTCGCATCACCGAAACATGACTTCGCGGGCCATGCTGTCTTCGCAGTACCAGAGCTTGCCGTCTTTGACGATGTAGGCGTACGAGGACTCATCGTCTTTTCCTCCCGTCCCGACCGGATATACGCGGATGTTTGGGCGGGCGACCACCGGCGGCATAGCTCTGGTACGCGCAGTCGTCGGGACATTCATTGTAGTGTTTCGCCCCTCGGCGGGCAGCTTGGCCGCCGCCGGCGACGAAGCCAGGCTGACAAGCAATATCCCGCAAACCATCCCGGCCACAACCAATACTACAGCATAACATTTGTTACTCATGATAATCTCCTTATTCCAAAATTCACGATGTACGCACTTAAAAACGTTTTCTTCTGCCTGCTATACCAATTATCATACCACATTTACCCTGAACGGTCAAGAATGACCGTTTCTGAGGTCGCTTTTGATTACCAGCGCGCACTGTTCTAATGTTCTAATCCTCGCCCCAGCGTTTTTCCCTTCATCATTCAAAATTCCTTGCCTGCCCCGAGGGTATCTATGGGGGTTCGATATTCATTATTCAATACTATCATTCATCAATAATCCTTAATCATTTATACGGTCGACCAATAAGCATCATTTCTTACAGTGGATATTGCCAATCCGGTTGGTCAGGAGCTGGTGCGTATGGCCGTGGATAACTACAACCCTTTTAAATCATTTTTCACAGGGGTGATGTTCCCATTACGGCTGCCTGTCCGGGATCATGGAAAAAAAGATAGTGTTCTACTGCTCCTTTTTCATAAGGACATCCTGGCAGTGACACCAATTCGCCGGACTTCTTTCAGCGGTCCAGATATTTGTAGTGGCTTCCGGTCATAAGGTCCGCCTCGAGTGCCTTTGCCGCGGTGTTACAATGGTCTTCGAAGTTGTCACGTGCCTGGGTTATTACCGACCCCACAATGGATCCTGTTGTGCTGTTTACAATCCGAACACGAAGCTTCTTTCCACCGGCAACAGTGGTCCCGTCATAGTATGTACACATAATAAGGGCTTCAACTCCGAGAACCTGCTTTACCTTGGCCCGGGTTTTGTCATCTAATCTTCCTTGAAGCATATCTTGCTCACTGATGATATTCTGCAATAGGGCCCTTTCAACAAACGTAATGGCTTGTCCGGGAAAGGCCTTGATGTAGGAAGCCATGAATATCTGTTCCTGTTCAGGGGTCAGACCAAGAACTGCTAACCGTCCGAAGGTAATAAGCTCGGCCTTAGTGAATAACGCCTGCGTTTTACGAGCGCACCCTGCTGAAATCGCCAGGCTTACTACCACAAAAAACGCCGAAATTCTGCAAAGAGGTTGAATTCGTATTCTCATTGTGTTACTCCCTAACAGCGTTTTAGAAACATCTTTTGCGAAAATGAGCTGCGTATCGCGCCGGGCATTTAGGACATGCCAACGGCGAATATCAACCGACATTTACCGGATAAACTCTTAAAAAACATAATTTCATGCCTGCGTCATCGATAATCTTGCCAAAATCAACTTGGACGGTCAAGAAATTTCTTTTCCAAGCCGGTTTTACTCATACTTTGCACCAAAACCCGTTTTTTTATGCCTTGCCTATAAGCCACCGCGGCAATACCAATTATCAATAATCACTCATCCTTAATCATTTATATGGCAGGGACCCAGACTCCACGCTGTACGCCGTACGCTATACGCTATTTTTCCCTTCATCATTCGAAATTCCTTGCCTGCCCCGAGGGTATCTATGGGGGTTCGATATTCGTCATTCACAATATCTCCGGGTGGCAGCCTCAAACTTCGTTTGGGGATGGTAATCTAAAAATTAATCAATAATCAATCATCCTTAATCATTTATGCGGTCGAACAATAAAAATCACTCCTTAATAGCTCCTCAAAAATGCTACTTATAGTCTCGTAGACATGGGATTACACATGATCAACAATACCCTCACCTATGAAAAGCAACATAAATGAAGAAGTTGGCTTTAACATACGCAGGATTCGCGAGGAACGCGATCTGTCTCAAGAGGAACTGGCTACCTTAGCAGGTCTTCACAGGGCCTATGTAGGCCAAATCGAACGCGGAGAAAAGAACATCGGCCTGAAAAATCTCGAAAAAATTGCAAAAGCATTAAACGTCAGCATTAATGTTTTACTGGATATTTCAGCTATTGATAGGTAATATAATCCCTGCTAAATTAATCCAACATTTTTGATGCTTTTGAGTTAGAGAGCAGGAATATGAAACAATCCGAAGCTTTTGAGGAATACAAGAGGAGTTGAATACTCTATGAACTTGGAGTTGCCTATAGAAGCTGCTATCGGATACAAAAGTCGGTCACAGATTGCGCGTGTTCTAACCGAGGGATGGACGCAAAAGAACATGTATTGTCCAGCCTGCACATCAAATTATCTTATAAGTGTCAAGCCGGGTACGGAGGCTGTTGATTTCATTTGCTACGACTGTAACGCTGCTTTTCAACTCAAGGCCAAGAGAAAATCCATAGGTCGCAAAATAGTCGATGCCGCTTATGACGCGATGATACGCGCTTTTTTAGAAGACCGTATGCCTCATTTATTTTTGCTGAGTTACTGTTATACGAGGGCGATAGTAAAAGACCTTTTACTTATACCTAAGTTTTGTATACCTAAGTCATCTATCGAGAAAAGAAAACCTCTGGGTCCCAAAGCTCGCCGCGCTGGATGGGTGGGATGTAATATCCTTATTGATCTGGTTCCTCCGGAGGCCAGAATAAACATAATACGTTCAAGAAAAATCATTTCAAAGTCAAAAGTCCGCTCAAGTTTTCGCAGTCTCCAACCACTACAAGACTTGTCAACACAATTACGCGGGTGGACACTCGATGTGCTAACAGTACTCCGTACTCTGGACAAAAAACAATTCACAATTAATGATGCATACTCATTTGAAACGATTTTATCTAAAAGGCACCCTGAAAATCGACATATAAGACCAAAGATACGCCAGCAATTACAGATATTACGAGATATGGGGCATCTGCAATTTGTCGGTCGAGGACAATATCGCTGGCTTAAATAGCCATATCAAGTCGAAATCATTCATCTTAAAAAAAATTGCGTTTTTCAAAGATTGCTACCTATAGGTAGTTGATCGAAAGCAATTCCTGATCAACGATCCCGGCAAAAATGCGATTGCTAATAATGCAAGGATTAAAAGTCGGGATTTGTGATAGGTAGTAATCAATCCAATTTGACCTTTGACGTACCAGAGATTCCTCTGGAATGGACGACGGTCTGGTCTTTTCCAGAGCGTGGGAGCTGGGCGACGCATAATCCGAAGTACAGGGGGAATTTTGCGCCGCAGATAGCCAGAAATATCATCGAGATGTACTCCGAGCAGGGCGATTCCATCCTGGACCCGATGGTGGGGGCCGGCACCACGCTTATCGAGGCAAAGCTATTGGCAAGAGATGCGCTGGGGATGGATATCAACCCGGAGGCGGTCAAGCTGGCCGAAGAGGCGTTAAAATTCAAACATCAGCCGGCCAGCAGGCAAAAGGTGATGGTGGGCGATGCGAGGGATTTATCCTTTTTGAAAGATGATTCTTTCGACCTGATATTAACTCATCCGCCTTATATGAATATCATCAAATACTCGGAGGGCAGGATTGCCGAAGACCTGTCGAATATCGGGAGTCTGCCCAAGTTTTGTGATGAAATCCAGATTATAGCCAAAGAATTGTTTCGGGTATTGAAGCCGAACAAGTACTGCGCTATCCTTATCGGTGAGACACGCAGGGGAAAACACATGGTTCCGTTGGCCTTTAACGTCATGGCCCGTTTCTTAAAGGCCGGCTTCATATTAAAAGAGGACATTATAAAAGTGCAGCATCATTGTAAATTCACCGAGCGATGGCGCTGGAAGGCCAAAAAGGACAAATTTTACCTGATAATGCACGAACACCTGTTCGTTTTTCGCAAGCCGGCCGAGGCCGAAGACATATCCCGGCTGAAATACAGCCGACTCATTGATTAATACTCTTATGCCCTTGTGCCCTTATGCTCTTGTGCTCTTGTGCCTTGTGCTCTCTTCTACCAACAACGAACTACGAACTAAAATGCTTGACAACATCACAATCTGTGGTAGAGTGGTGGTGAGTTTCGATGTGGATTATGTCTTGTTGTTCTTTTAGAAATGAGGAATGGATAAAACATGGATCTTCTGTTTAATCTTATCAACAGATTTTTATTAAGATATTTCTCCTGGCTAATTCTTGCTGTTCTGCTGATTATGATAATCTACAGAATAGGTTTCCATATCCCTAATCCCTGCTTCAACGAAGAAGCCCTGAAAAGCCTGATGCCCAACTAACTCCGTGTAATCTGCCTGCCCCACCTGTAATCCATGGTAAAAAGTCCGCGTTAGTCTGTGGTAAAGAGTCTGTGTTAGTCTGTGTCCTCTGCGGTTAATAAAGCAGTTTTTGGGTCATTTTTTGTCATCTTTTGCGCATTTTGTGCCTTTTCGTGGCTATATTCTTCGTGTCTTTGTGGCAAAAACTCTCTGCGCTTGCCCGCCACGCCATTTGGCGGGTTCTCAGCGATCTCTGTGGTAAATATTTTTTAAAAAGTTAGATTTTTATTGAACATTCCTGCCGAGTTTGGTATAATTGCAATCGCCCTAAAAAGGGCAGGTTTTTTGCGGAGAACCGCACGTCGTAAGCCACCGAGTGGCAAGGACATAGAACCAGAAGGTTCAAGTCAGATTTAATCGTTAGTGAATAACTACCAACTACGAACTAATATAATATAAAGGAGAATTTCTCATGTCTACACAAGCACAAATCATCGCAAACCGTCGTAACGCCCAAAAATCAACCGGCCCACGCACCCGCGCAGGCAAGGCCGCTGCCTCAAAGAACTCCATCAAACACGGCCTTTTTGTCCGTCAGAACGTTATCAGCTCAGAAAAACAGGCCGATTTCTGTCTGGAACGAGACCGCATACTAAGATATCTGGTCCCCGACAGCCCTATGGAATCCATGTTGGCCGACCGCATTGTCATTCTTTCATGGCGTTTAAATCGGGTCGTTTGCATCCAGAACCAGACAATCGATGCCCTGAACGCACGTAATACCTCCAGCCCACTAAGCAAGCTCACACAATCCCTGTTGTTCAAAGGCAAGGACCTGCCGCAGGCCGATTCGTCCGATCCGGCCAACGATCTGGCCCTTGGTCTTATGGCTATAAAGGATTTCTCCAATTCAAGGGTTCTCGACCGCCTCCTGATGTATGAACGACGAATAGAGAATAGCATGTTCAAAACGATATTCGAGTTTCAAAGACTGCAGCTCATGCGAAAGCTTCAAAATCCGGATGGACCCGACCAGCAAACAGAATATCAATTACTACTCGGTGGCCAGGTATGACATTTCTTTTTACATTGTTTGCCCCCTTGTTTAGAATGACTTATATTCTAAGGGGGTCCACTTTAATCTTTGATTTCCCTTTTCTGCCCCTATGGCTATTTTCTTTGTTTCTTTGTGTTTTTTGTGCATTTTTGTGGCCAAAAATTCCATTTAATCAGCG
>JAUWLI010000280.1 GCA_030613765.1 Phycisphaerae bacterium | reverse complement strand
CCTGCATAAAAAGATCCGGAAAACCACTCGTCATAAAAAGAAGCTCGTCATTGTACACCAACGATGCAACGAACTGCTCGGTGGGACCGTCTATTATCCAATGCTGCTTTCCCGTGTCGGGATCGTAACTGGCAACGCACTTGCTTCCCGAAAGTATCATCTGGTTTCGCCCGTCAATATGATAGATAACCGGCGCGCAGTAGCTCCGCGTCATGTTCGGGCGGGGAGTTTTCCAGATTGTTTTGCCGGTTGCCCGGTCTAAGGCGACTATATAGGCCGGGCCATCGTGGTCCCCGTTGACAATGACCTTATCTTTCCAGAGGACGGGACTGGAGCAATAGCCGTGCATACTCGAAAACACCCCCGGCCGGACTTCCCAAACTTTTTTACCGTCGAAATCGTAAGCGGCTACGAACATCTTATCACGGTCGAGAAAGCTGACATACACCTTCTTTCCATCCGTCACGGGCGTCGATGACGCATAGCTGTTCAGCGAATGTTTCCTTTCAAGCCGTGCCTCAAGAACCACGCGCTGCCAAAGTACTTTTCCGTTTCCACGGTCCAAGCACAACAGGATGCGCTGCTTCTGCTTCTGGAGCGCCGTGACGACAAAGATACGATCGCCCCGGATAATCGGCGATGCATGTCCCTTGCCCGGTATAGGTACTTTCCAAACCACGTTCTTTGTCCCGCTCCATTTGACGGGTACGTTCTTTTCCAGGCTGGTCCCATCGCCGCGAGGTCCTCTCCAACCGGGCCAGTTCTCAGCCCAAACGCCGCCCGGCAAAACAGTAACAATCGTTATCGCCAAACACAGGCAGGCAACAATGTTTCGATAGCTGATTTTGAAATTATTTTGGTGCATCGGCATCTTCCTTTTTTCCATCGGGCCTGACTGCGGACAGGTCAAGTCCATACAGGGGCGGCTCGCCGCCGAGGCCCTTGAGATAATGGCTCATATGCCATTGTTAAATGGAAAAATGGCATAAAGTGCCTTAAGTAATGCCTATAATATCAAATCGTATTTCTTTTTCAACTGTCTAAGAAACGATAAACTGTTGTAATTTCTTTTGAGACCTCCAAGGCACAAGCCTATTCTGATGACTATAACTGCTATCAAGCCGGGCGGGAAGAAGTAGACAGTATTGCTTCTGTAATCTTCTGGTGGCGTGCATTTAATACAAAATAGATTTTTTTGTGACAGGCCAATTCAAGGGTCTAAGGAGAAGAGGGAAACATTGAGGTAACTTTAGAACCAGGAGGCCTTGCTGCTGCCGGTTTTCGTATTGGCCCAGTCTTATTTGCCTGCTCTCGGCCAATCATATCCATACGCGGCCTTTCCACCAACATCTCTCGGAGAGGTTCGAAGGTTTTCAAGATGGCCTGGTAATCCGGGTCCTCTTTGGATTCGAAGACAACCGTCTTACAAGCCTCGGTTCCCCCGGCACCTTTGGCCAAACCTGGCCGCTGTTCTTCAGCACCCGCTCCGAGTGGAAGAAACAGAAACATCCACACAATAAGCAGGCTCGAAGTGCGTCGTTGCATCATCATGTTGTGTTGCTCCAAGTATTCTTCCGTGGTGGATGCCATCACCATTCGAACGGTCCGACCGCAATCGCCCAATCCGAGGTGTAGCCAAAATTAATCGTCCTCCAGCCTGCGGACATGCTGCCCTTACTGATTTCGCTGTATTCCTTCCTCGCATCCACCACGATCATCTGCTGGGAGCCGGGCATACTGCCGAGATTAATCTCGACGGTGCTGGCATTCTCTACAAAGAATATGAAATTCTTATAGTCCTTTGTGCGCAGACAGTACCCGGTGCCGTTGCGGACGCGGCCCGTATCAACTACCATGTCGAACAAAAAGCGGTCTTTCGCCCAGAAATCCCTGAAGCAACGGAAGGCGCGTTTCAGACTGTCCGGATGATAGCCGCAGCCGCATTTCTGGCTGAAAGGGCCGTAGCTGTTAAATCTTATGGAAAAATGCCCGAAAAAACCGCCCATGCCCCCGGCCATTTGTTCCCGCCAAATCAATCTTCTGCTACCGTCTTCATTTAACCGCGTCTGCTCCCTGCTGCTCAATTTCACAGGCCAGCAGGCATAGCCATCGCTCATGCCATACTGGTCCGGACCGTCCCCTGGCTCCCGGCACGAGCCTGGCTCAACATATTTAAACCTGTTATATGTATGCCGCTCCTCGTAAAGATGGGGTTTCGAGTTGTCACTGTCAACGTCATTTCTTATTTCCTCATATCCCGATGGACCATTTTTGGTAGTGGTCAATTCATAGCTGCCGCTGAATCCGGCGTAGGAATTGATAGCAAAGGCTTTATTTTTCCAGCCCCGGGCACAAAGCAAATGATTCCAGCCCATCCGGTCATTCAGGTAATTCGCCCACTGGCTTGTAATCGATTCGGGATTCGGGAGTTCCAGGGTATCAAAGCCGAAGTTCATGCACCAGCCGGGGAGTGGTCCGAGCCTGGCCGCCGTGTAACGCATCAGGCGCTTATGGTCATTGCCCAGTACGCCACCGGGCAGGAGATTCGGAGTCTGCTTACGGTCTTGATCACCCCAAGCCCAGATGTGGGTGCGTCCGCCCCGCTGGTGCGCATATTTGATTGCATATTCGAGGGCATCGAATACGTCCGGATCGGGTGCGGCAACATCAGTCGAGCTTACCATATTCCTGTCTAAAGCACCTTTTTTAAACCAGGAATAAAAAATGGCGACAAAATAGATTTGAAAGCCGTTATCTACGGTATTATTCCAGTAGTTCTCGATCAGATGCTTTCTATTTATGGGATCATCCCAAATGCGGGATGAATGATTATACTGCTGCTCGTAGTCTTGCTGGTTCATGTATACCTGGTACACATATGGCTTCAAGTCCGTGTCATCACAGTCCATAATCGCAAACTTGTTTCCCTTATGGGATAAAAAACCCTTGACGTCCGATTCGGTCTGCGCATTCACAGTGATCTGGCCGACGTGGCTGTCGAGGCTGCCATCATTATGTGTGCCGTCCGAGCCATCGCAAAGGGTGTAAAATGACCATTTGCCCATTTTCGAGCCGCAGAAGCGGAATTTCCACTTATCGCTGCCGGTATAGAACATCTCTATCTTCCGCGTCTGGCCGCCTTCATGGGTAAAGACCGCCTTGGCCACAAGATCATAGGGATTCGATACCGGGCAGGAAGAATTGGCGATTTCCCATTCGAGCACTTCCCACATCTTGCAGGTTTTGCTGCCGAGATCGATTGCGGAAATGCTCTTTTGCATTAAGAAAATGGGAATAAGTGTTGTAAGTACCAAGACTAACTTAGATTCCCCATATGACTTCATAAATAGTGCTCCCTCACGTAACGACCTTCATAATACCAACGCAACCGATAGTCGCTGCGTTCACACTGTTGACATCGGCGGTGTTTATAGTTCCGGCCACGTCGGACAATCCTGGGCTTGGACAAATCCTCAACACGCGTGATTCCTTCTATTGTATCCGCAATATAGTGTCCCAGTCCAGCCATAAAGACAGTCTTTTGCATAGATTCCTATGTCTGACTATCGGAAACTGAACCAAAAATCCTTGAAAATACCCTGTAATGATGCTACAGCCTCGGGAAAACTCTGTTTTTCGCTCAGTGTTCAACATTGCAGACATACGCTTACCCATCTGAAATAGCCTCATATTTGGCTTGGCATCTGTTCGCGACTTTAGGCTTGAATTGTCGCTGAAATCTACTAAGGTATTTCTGAAAAGTTAGTTCTCATAAGTCGTTATGAAAAATGAAAATTATATATTGGTTTTTTTCTATTGTATAATCTTGTTCTTTTTGGTGGTTCCCCGGACTCGAGCTGCGTATGAAAGTAAGTCGTTCACCACGAAAACCAATATTGTCTCTCAACTCAATAAAGATGTTCCGGCCGATTTCCCCCGCTTTACGTTCATCAATCACCCTGAGCAAGCCCAATTGCTCAGTCACTTTCTCTGGTATCACTTTCATCATCGACTTGGCAACAGCATGGTTCTGTTTAACAAGGAGTACCTTCTGACCGCCGACATCTGGCTCGGCAACGCCTGTCCCCGGGGCTCGAAAGAAAAGATTCAGGATGTCCATCGTCGTGTCCTGTTAGAGATGTATATAGATAATGAAGGTTATGTTTAAAGTCACCACCATTTATCCCCAGCCCACCCCCAGGGTTGGCCTTTGCCGTGCTGGGGTGGGGCGCGGGGGGGTGTG
The DNA here is from genome assembly GCA_030613765.1 of Phycisphaerae bacterium. Next base: position 72 of record JAUWLI010000280.1, on the reverse strand, counting down.
GCGGGGGGGGGGGGCGGGACCGCGGGGGGGGGGGGTGGGCCGGGGAGCGGGGTGGGGGGGTGGGGGGGGGGG
>JAUWLI010000255.1 GCA_030613765.1 Phycisphaerae bacterium | reverse complement strand
CTCCTCAAGATAACCAACATAGTTCCAATAGAAACAATAGGTTCCAAAGAATTGGTTCCCCAATTCGTCATTCCAATCATCGCCGGCATCCCAAATCTTTTGTAAATACTCATATTTTCGTGGAGCACCCGGACAAAAAATAGTGTTTGCATTTTTTATATATGTCTGCAAATAGGCACTTATAGACCGATCCGGCCCAGTTCCCGGAGCTGTTATTATCGTTGGTTCCCGCCATGGCGAAGACGAACCGAGTTTGGGGCGGGCGACAGAATCGGGATATTGGTTATCGTTATCCTGGGCGTAAAGAGTCACAGCAAAAGCAGTATCCCGCTGTCTGCCAACTCCAATAAGAGAACTGGCGCTTCGTCTGGCTTTGTTCAGTGCCGGTATTAAAACAGCCAGCAGAATGGACATGATTGATATTACAATCACCAGCTCAATCAGAGTAAAAGCTTTATTTGTTAAGTGGTAACGTATAGTAACCTGCTCCTTCGGCTTCATCAAGCCATGGCGCGACTTTAAGCCAATTTTCAGTAACGGCGGCATAGTCGGTCAAATCGATTCGGCCATTTTTATTCACGTCTCCTCTAAGCAGCCATTGACTCCTGCTTGCGAATGGTGTATTTCCATAAGCACCCATGTTAATCCTGCCACCTCCAGCGATGATCTCACCTCTTGGATTTATTTTTGGATTACCTGCATCAATACATGGACTGTCTCTTTTATCCAAAATCCAAAGTTTTTGCAAGTAGTTTGGGTGACCATTGTTCGGCCAGAATCGGCCTTGTTTCGAAAGCAGGTGATAATCGTCATCGGCAGGATTAGCGAACAACGGGTCCAGGCTGATATTACCTTGTCCCTTATAGTCATCTTCAATACAACTGTAGCTTACCAGACACTGATTTTCCATGCAAGATATATCGGATTGGCTGTTGTTCCAGAAGATACAGTTGCTGACATTCGGGGTGCTTTGTGGATCCGAATAATCCACGTAAAGCCCGTTAATATTGTCTACAACTGTGATATTAGTAATCGTCGGTGAGCTTGACCTTACGCCGCTATTGATAACGTAAATTCCTATATCAAAATCGGTGATGACAAAGTTGGCCAGGACGCTGCTGGAGTCTTCACCCGAACTGAATTCCACACCAATGCCATAGCCGTAAGCTGCCCTTAACACTGCTGCATCGGAAGCGCTTCTTACTGTTATAGCTTTGCCATAGAAGTCAAGTTGATAGTCGAGGTCATATACACCCGGCCAGACTAATACAGTATCCTTGTCTTGTGCAGCATCGATTCCCTGCTGGATTGTATTAAAAGCTGTCTCCCTGGTGAGTCCATCACCATCAGTACTACCATTGATGATGTCTACATGATAGATTGTCCGTGAAGTTGGTGGTGGTAGTTGTGCGTGTTTCTCAGCTAAAGTCCATGGTAATGCTTCCAACCAATGACTGATTATCAGGTTCAAATCTCTAACGTCTACAACTAAATCGCGATTCCCATCACTGGACATTTCCCATAGGCTCGCACTGGCTTGAGAGGTACCTCCATAAGCACCCATGTTGATACGTCGGCCATTTGGAACTGGCTCGGCACTGAAATCGATTCTTGGATCGCCGGCGTCAATACATGGACTGGTATCTTCATCCAATACACAAAGTTCTTCCGCCGGGCCAAAGCCGCCTTTGAATACCATAAATCGGCCTCTTTGTGAGCGCAAGTGAAAATCGCCCCGGAGGGGATCTGCGAATAATGGATCATCACCAATGTTGCCCATACCCTGTCCATTTGTCCATCCCTGTAAACAACTGTATGCAATGATGGGATTTCCACCACTAATCTGAGAAGATACACTAGTAACTATACTATTAGTTGTATTGCCCCAGAAGATGCAATTAATTATTCTTGGATTGCTGTCAGGACTGTTCTGAATACCGCCGCCTGAATTCGCAGCCCAGTTTCCACTGAATGTGCAATTGATAAGTATGGGGTTACTGTTGGAATCATTGAGCATTGCGCCACCGGCATCTTCTGCAAAGTTACCGATGAATATACAGTGCCTGATAGTGGGACTACCGGCAAAATTATGCATACCACCACCGCGAGTACTTACAGCCGAAGCAAAAGCATCTCCTCCAATAATGGTAAAACCATCCAGTATAGTTGTCGAATCCACATTGTTGCCTAATACGACGTGGTAACTGTTATCATCTGTATTATTTGCAACCTCAAGCATGTCATTGTTACCGAGATCGCCGCTCAGAATGCTCGCATATAGAGCAATATTACGTGTATCAGGATTTATCTGCGGTTCTATCCCACGATAGCCTCCCTTGATAACCACACCATTGACAAGCCTAAATGAGGCAGTGCGATCGCCGACAGTAGCATCCCTGCCTCGGTCCGGCTTATAGACTCCCTTTGCTACGCGTATTTCATCGTCCGGCTGAGCAATTGCCAGAGCGTCCTGCAAATGATGAAAAGCCTTTGTCCAGGTTGTTCCGTCTATATTGTAGCCGGCAGGATCGACGTACAGAATGCGCTGGCCAAAACCAGGAATGGATATGCTTAAAAGAAAAAGTAAAATTATCCAGGTACGATTCATCAATCTCTCATTTGACCAAAGTTCCATCAGCAAGACAGAAGAGCCATTGTATCCCCGGAGGAGTTTTTGACAAACTCGAGTTTGTTCGAACCTTCGGCGCGGTGAATTCATCTGGTGTCCCGCTTATATCCTGTAAATAGCTAATCCGTAAGGCGTCTTCAGTCGTTGCGTTTTTATCGTTTCTAACAAACGTTATTTTTTCAACAATATCATTTTTCATGTCAATCGTATAAACGAGCTTGACATGTTCTCGACTCAGCTTAACTTCTGATTTTTCTCTGCCTGAAGAGTATCTGCTCTCGAACCAGATCGATTTTTCAGCAGCATCGCGCCTGATTGTATCTATCGTGTGAAGCCCCATCCAGGGCCTTGCCAGGCCTTTCATAAATGAGCCAGATGGGTATGATGCCAGCAACTTTCGATTGGGTCCATAAATGTTAGCTCCATTGGCACCATCGGCAATTTCAAGCTCTGTGCCGACTTTTAGTCTTATCCATGCATAGTGGGACCGATACGTCTGGTAAACGAACGGGATTCTACCGCAGCCTAAAACCTCTTCACCGTTTAACTGACCGGTAATTTTAAAATACGTCCAGCCGCGTTTATGCATAGCATCGCGATTATCGATCCTTTTAGTTCCTTCCGGCCAGTCGTACTGGAAGAATTCTTCCTCGACCACATTATAGTGGCGAACTGTTTCCAATATATTGTTAGTGTTCTCGGCATTTCGTCTTACAGTGACAAGCAGGTTTCTTGCCCTGTCGGTGCATGGGACATACTCCGGATCGGTGGATTTGTCTTCCACAAGGGAAAGGAATTCTCTAAGTTGTTTCGGATCCGTTGGCAGCCTGTGCACGCTGAGACCTTCGGCCCACATACGGTGATTGTTAATGAATACTTTCCCGCCGTTAGTATAGTAGTTCATACTATCGTTTTGGAGCCGTCTACAGTACGTTTTATTTGCCTGCTCATTTCGTTGTATTTGCCTTATCATCACAGGGCCGCTTATACCTTCAGGGAAGAAATAACAACATTCTTCCAGACCATCGAAGATTTTAGCGGGAGGCTTTATGATATGTTGGTTTGCTTTAAAACCGGGCCGATCTACGCTTGGGATCTGTGCAGTCCTGGAGCCAACCACGGCTGAAGAAACCGTTATCGCTGCGGCGGCTGTCAATACAACAATAACTTTTGCCGAGATGACTGCTCCAATGACACTGGCGGCAGTACCGACATACATGGTCCCGGCGGTGATTGATACACCTGCCACTGCAGCTTTGGTTGGGGCCGTCATCTTTCCAATAATCACAAGAGCAAGCAGCAATGAGCCTTTGCCCAGACCGTTACGCGCAAGCTCTTTGGCAAGCGATTTCTTAGCCCGAAAGAACAACAGACGAGCACCCAGCTCAGTACAATCCATCTCATCAGCAATCTGTGAATAGCTTTTGCTCTCATAGCATCGCAAAGCCAGGATTTCTCGATGACGCAACCTCAACTGGCGCATGGCCTTGATGACGCTTTGCTTGATCTCCTCGTTCACCAGCTCAGCTACGTTTTCTTCCTGATATTTATTTGGGCGCTGGTCCCGCCTGGCCCTGGACATCAGGGCTGCTTTTTTTCTCCGCTCCGACCTGTTGTAGATGCGAATCTTGTTCAGCGCTATCTTACACAACCAGGGCCAAAACCGGTCTTTTCTTCGCAGTCTGCCAATCATCTTAATCAATTCGAGTATACTTTCCTGAACAATATCTTCGGTAAGGTTATCATCAAGGGTCCTTCGGTAAATATAACTTTTTAAAGGCGCCCAGACCATACCGACCAGACTATCAAGGCTGTCCTTTTTGCCAAGCTGGGCCTGGCTGATAAGTTCTATAGGAATATTTACTTCCTCCATATAGAAGCACTACCTTATAAAAGTGTCCGCAGACCGGTTTTTGTTTCGTTTTTTTCAGGACAAACTGGGAAATTTTGTGAGTTCATCACAACTCCTGTTGAGGCATTATTTCCATTAAGAACATCCTATCTTAGCAAATTTTCCGCTTTTATTCAAACAAAATACGTATTAGTGCGTTTCTTTGAGTTAATTAGGCCGGATTATTTAGAAAAAATTAGAATATTAAATATTTTTTGCGAAACA
>JAUWLI010000052.1 GCA_030613765.1 Phycisphaerae bacterium | reverse complement strand
GTTGCTCGAGGATGAGTATTTGTCACTTGTAAAACAGTTTCCCTCCAGTGCACGGGCTTATTTGGCGTTGTCTGAATTCTACCGGATTAATATCGAAAGTCTTGATAAGGCTATTGAGGCAAACCAGAAAGCCGCCGAGTTAGATAAGGGAAATGTGGGTTACGCAATATATCTGGTCGACATACTATATAGAAAGTTTTCTATTTATGGGCAAACACAAGACCTCGATAGAGCAATAGAGGTAGCTAAGAAAGCACTTACCTTGCCGGATGCCCAGGAAGAAACCGGCCCACGACAAGGAGCAAATCTTAATAATAGGGCCTCGTTATATATCTTTCTTGCAAATTGCTATATCGAGCAGGTAATTGAGCCATGTGAGAAAAGAACGGAAGCCCAGAAACAGCAATGTCTTACAAATGCCGAGCAGGCGGTTTACGAAATTGAGCAACTCCTTGGCAGTGGCGAGGATGTGCGGATTGTGAAATGGAGAGGAATGCTTGAACTTGCAAAGGGAAATCAAAGCGACGCTGTCAGGAAGCTATATGCAGCTTACGAGGAACTTAAAGCAACTAAACCACTTGAGAAGGAGCGCTGGCCAACAGACCCCAGATTTGCCCAGCTTTCGTATACCCTTGCGAAGATGTTTAAGAGCACTTCCGAAACTGGTGCGGTTGCAGAATTCCTGATAAGCGCACTCTATTCAGGTATTACTTGGGTAAAACCCGAAGCACGTTTGGATTATGTTGAGGTTCTTTTGAAACTCGATCACTGGACGAGTGCAATAAACAACTTAAATATTTATGATCAGATTTTTAAGGTCAACGCGAGAAGCCGGACACTTCGCATTAACGCTTTACTTGGCGCTGGACAGTTTGATGATGCTGAAAAAGAATTGGCCAGGATGGCCGCCACATACACTGATGACCCTAATACAATTAAACTTAACCTGGCATTAGTACAGGCCAAGATAAGACAAGTTCAAAGAGTCATCGACCGAAAGAAAACGGAAGGGATTTCACCTGCAATTATTCAGGACCCGAATACGGCAGAAGAAGAAACTGACAGCTCGAAAGGCCCAGAGCAGTTAATGACAGATGAATTGAAACGTTACTGGATTGAGTGCGCCGGATTGGTTGAAAAACTGCTGCCAACAGATCCGGAGAATACAACGCTTCTGGTGCACAAACTGATGCTTTCTGAGCCTGAACCGCACAATATTTCCCAGCCAAGGCGTAAGGAATTAGAAGAGCAAGCTCTATCAAGTACTGCCGATCCGATTCGTCGGGCTATAAATCTTGGTATGTTTTACCAGAGGCATAACGAGTTGGATAAAGCTGCTGTAGAACTTAACAAGGTATTCTCATCGGACGTCGTACGTGACGAGTATCGCAGGAAAAAGGATACACTCGGTGAAATACGCACTACGCAATATGAAATTGTTGCGTCTTATCTTTTTGATATAGCACTTAAGAACAAAGAATGGCAGTTGGCAGAGCAAATAGTAGAGACCGTACAACGTGAAAATCTCGATGGATGCGGAGGTCAGTTTTTTTCAGCCCACTTGGCAGTGGCTAAGGAGCAATATCAAGATGCGTTGGCGAAACTCAACGAATGTCTGAAACAAAAACCTGTCTTTTCACGTGCGCTTGTACTCAGAAGCACGGTCAACTCCGCTCTTGGATATGAGCATGCATCTATCGAAGATGCTCAGAGAGCAGCATATTTGAATCCATTAGATCCTACTATCACAAAAAGGTTAGTCAGTGTGCTATACCAGCGTGATAAAAAGCTCGGACAAAATGTGTCTTCTGGCCAAATTATAGAAACCAAAACCACTATGCTCAGAGCATTGAAAGCAAATCCACGTGATGTGGGATTGCTTAGCTTCTACGCTGAATATATAAGCAATGAAGACCCATTAAGAGCGCTGGCGATTCGACAGAATCTGCAAAAAGTCACCCCGAGTGTACAGAATGCTGTGCTGCTGGCGAGGCTGGCAATGAATATGGCTCTTCAAGAGGAGAATGCCGACGACAAAGATGCGTTGTTGGCTATTGCGGATTCCTCTTTCGAGCAGGCGCAAGCTATAGCTCCGGAAAACAAAGCCGTGACTGAAGCCTGGGCGGAATATTTACGCCGCACCGGCCGACTGAAAGAAGCAGAGCAGTTGGTAAGGAATGACGAAAAGCTGCTATGGAGGCATCATTTTCGGGTTGGTAAACTTGACGAGGCCAGGCAGCTTTTGGAACAGTTGTATAAAAGTCAGCCAAAAGACGTTGCTGTAGTTAAAGGCCTTTTACTTGTTTCAGAAAGGCAGGCCGACAGGAAAGCTGTGCAGAGATATTCTGAAGAAATTATATTGCTTGAAGACAGTGTAGAGAACCACCTTGCTCAAATTCAGACTTTCCTTAAGATGGGTCTTAACAGGGAAGCTGATTTAAAATTGCAAAGCTTTAGGGAAAAGTATCCACATGAAAGCCGGGCGCTCCTGCTTGAGGCGTGGTTGGCAATGAGGCAGGGACAACTGAAAAAAGCATTGAAACTAACACTTCAAAATCTTGAGAGCAATCAGAACAATGCAAAGGCGTGGCGGTTAAGAGGCAAAATTAATCTTTTGATGGCAAACTATGGACAGGCAATCAGCCACCTTATGCAGAGCAAATCATTGTCAGATGACCCTGTTACTCGCATTTCTCTGGCGAAGGCGTATCGGCATTCGGGCCGATATGAAGATGCTATAACCGAACTTAAAAGTACGATTGACATGCCGGACGCTCCTATGGAAGGCAGACTGTTGCTTGAACAGATTTATATACAGCTTGACAGAAAAGAAGCACTAAAACAATTCTATAACGATACTCTCCAGAAACTTCCTGATAGTGTACTGTGGTATAACCGGGTTGGGGCTTCTGCCTTGGCAGAAGGCCAGTTCGATAGGGCAGAGAAATTGTTTGCTCAAGCGTGGCAAAAAAGCAGGAACAATGGAAAAGGTGATACAACAGCATTCGATGGATATTTGCAGGCACTTCTGTTAGATGCAGGGACTCCCGGCACAGGCACTTGGGATCCTGGAAAGTTGGATAAGGTCTTTGAAGAGAGCAGACTATATGTTGATGGCAATTTTGCTCACATAGCATATTTGAGGATGGCCGAGGCAAAGATGAAACTCGGCGATAAAGCTACTGCCATAAAATACTGCCAAAATGCAGTTGATAAAGCGGGGACGGGTGAATTTCTTGTAGCTAATACTATGAAGAGAATGTACACGCTTCTGGGAGCGGAAGAGACCCTGACATATTGCAAAGAAAGACTTGATGCAAATCCTGATTCACTTGCTGCTAACTTTTCTATGTTTAATTTGACAAAGATTAACGACGAATACAACAAGGCAGTAGGTTATATTGACAAATGCCTGCTGATAATAGGACCTGATAGCCCGAAAAGAGTCAATTATATAATGGAAAAAGCAGAAGTCTTAGCTTTGGCTTATAATAAGACTTCCGATAACAATTATCTCAAAAAGGCCATCGCTGAATACGAAAGTCTATTAGTCGAAATGCCGAATAATACGAGTGTATTGAATAATTTAGCATATATGCTGGCCAATATTGACGATAGGCTGACCGAGGCTCTTGGGTATGCTGAACGTTCACTGCAGGCAAGGCCAAATAATCCTAACCTGTTGGACACTTATGCTTATGTATTACATAAAAACGATAGAAATCTGGAAGCGGCTGAATCTTTGCAGTCCGCTCTACAACAGTATGAGTCCCAGCAGGTCCGAATACCTACAGATGTATATGAACATATAGGTATGGTAAATGAAAAGCTTGGAGCAAAAGATAAGGCCCTTGCTGCCTATAAACAAGCATTGCAGATAGGAGCAGATAATTTGCCGAAAACAACCGAACAGCGAATAACGTTAGCTATTAAGAGACTTTCACAGTAGACAAATGTAGCGAAAATTAAGCTCCACGCCTATTGAGCACGATAATGGGCGCGGGGATACGAGATACAAAATATGGTAGAACAAAAACCAAAGGCTGTAAATAGGATGGCAGGCCCGACCGCACTCCGGCGCCCGGCAGCAGCGGCTGCAGTGCTCACACCAAAGGAAGTTGTGTCAATCTTACGTCAGCACTTATTACTGATCATTGTCCTGACTGTATTAGGTCTCATAATTGCCGGTGGCACATGGTTTCTTTTACTACGGAAATATCCAAAATATACTGCCGAAACATATATTAGGGTATTGTCGTCCGCCGTAACCCCCCCCCTGACTATCGGGACAACCAGGGTCAACAAGGACGTTGAATATGGCTATCGTGTATCAATCACTAACCTTATAAAGCAGCAGAGTACTCTGCAGAAATTGATTGACAGGGAAAAAGTCCAGAAAACAGAGTGGTTTCGCCGTAAAGCCAGATATGATCCAAACGGAAAGATTACAAATATAGACCAATGCATTCTAAAAGCATTTAAGGATTTGAAGAAGCGTTTCAGTGCTTATGCACACAGAGATGCTGAGTTTGTTGTACTGACAATGACCTGCCGCAATCCTCAAGAAGCAGCAGACATAGTGAATGAAATGGTGACATTGTTTCTTTCTTCGTATGGAAGCACGAAAAAAGCAGAGGTTACTGCCAAACTGACAGAGCTTGATAAACGGCGAATTAGTGTTTACAACGATTTGACCGCTGCAGAAAAAGCGATGGCTACTGTAGCTACGCTAAGTAAAATCACTGATCTTGGACGCAATTATGACCGTTCTATCCCGCACACAATCACATTGCGGTTGAATCAGTTGGTGCTTGAGCAAAACGACCTGAATCTGATAATAAAGCAGTTCGAAGCTGATATAGACAATCTTAAGAGATTAGCGGAAGATTCTGTTAACGTGCAGGTTGAACGTCAAGTAGAGATTGACCCTGTTATGATTGTGCTTGCACAGCAGATCGCCTTTCTCGAATCTGAGCTTGCAGGACAACGTGCAAAGTTTGGCGAAAATCATAAAGTGGTGCTGCGAACACAAGAGCAGTTGGATAAAATCAAAAACGAGAGACGAACCAGACAATCTGAAATTGCAAAACAGGTTAGCCAGGCGAATCTGAAAAATGCACAGGACCAATTGACCGTGTTACGAGGCAGAAATGCGGAATTAATCCTTTTACGAGAGGAAGCTCAGACACAAAAGAATGATCTTGATATGGCCCGTATACAGTATGCCCAGCGGGTAGCTGTAAGAGATGAAAGAAAGGAGAGGTATGACGAAATCAAGGCGACGATAGAAAACTATAGGATAATCGCTAATGACCCGGAGACACCCAAGGTGCAGAGTGTCGGAGATGCTCAGAAGCCGCTGGAAGTAAGTTCTCCAAAGTGGAAGTTATATTTTCCCGGCGGGACGATATTGGGCTTATTGTCCGGCATAGGACTTGCCTTGGCTTTAGAGTTGCTTAATGACATGGTGCGAAAACCGCGGGACGTGGCCAGATTTCTGCATATCCCGCTTTTGAGTGTTATACCCGATGCAGCCGAAGATGAACAGGTTGGGGACATTGATCCCTGTCATATTGTTCGTCAGGCTCCATATTCTATTATAAGTGAATCCTACAGACGGTGTCGCACGAACATAAAGCTGTCCGGTTCTGATGGCTCCGTGAGAACGTTGCTTGTTAGCAGTGGTGCGGCCGGAGATGGTAAAACTGCCGTGGCGGTCAATCTTGCCGCAGCTATTATCGCTGAAAATAAAAAAGTGTTGCTTATCGATGCCAATTTCAGGCGGCCGGGTTTAGAAACAATATTTAAAATGCAGAAAGCTGAGGGCGAGCAAGTCACTCAATCTGAGTTTGGATTAAGCTCTCTGCTTATGGGCCTGTGTAGTTATGAGGATGCAAAAAGGTCCAATGTTATCGAGGGTCTTGACATAATTGTTTCGGGGCCATTACCCTCTAATCCGGCGGAGTTGCTCGGAAGTTATCGTATGGAGCAACTGATTAAGGATCGGCGTAAGAATTATGATTATATCATAGTTGACGGTCCGCCAGTGCTGCTTGTCAGTGATGCTAAGGTACTGGCCAGGATTGTTGACGGCACAGTATTAGTACTCAATGCCGCCTCTACAAGAAGAGGGGCCGCACAGAGGACTATTCGCGAGCTGAAAGCTGTAGATGCCACGATAGTTGGCTGTGTACTCTTTGCTGTGAGGGCTCTCAAAGGAGGTTATTTCCGAGAGCAATTCAGGTCTTATCAGGAATACCAGAAGTTACAACTTGCCCACTCAACCTAATCAGCGTATAGTATTATTATTACTGCGCAAGCAGGAATCTATACGCTGTCCGCGGCAGTCTCTACTGATTCATTTTGCGAAAGGATTCTTCGATGGTGAAATATTTAGTAACCGGCGGAGCTGGTTTTATCGGTTCAAATATCTGCAAAAAACTCGTTTCAGATGGATGCTTCGTAAGGATTGTTGACAACCTCATCACCGGCAAAAAGAGTAATCTGAAAGATTTCATCGACAAAATTGAGTTCATTGAAGCCGATATGGGTAATGAAGAAGTCGCCCGTACAGCGATGAAGGATATCGATGTTGTTGTGCATCAGGGTGCATTGGCCTCGGTACCTCGCAGTGTTGATGATCCTGCCGCCACACACAAGCACTGCGTCGATGCTACTTTCACTCTTCTTTTAGCTGCCCGCGATGCCGGGATTAAACGTTTTGTTTATGCGTCGAGTTCCTCAGCTTACGGAGACACGCCGACCTTACCCAAGGTTGAGACAATGCTTCCTCAGCCGCTTTCACCTTATGCTGTGGGTAAACTGGTCGGCGAATACTATTGTTCCGTGTTCTATAAGGTTTTCGACCTTGAGACTATTTCACTCCGGTATTTTAATGTCTTTGGCCCACACCAGGACCCCACAAGCCAATACGCAGCAGCCATACCGGCTTTCGTAACAGCCATATTGAAGGACACCCCCCCAACTGTCTTTGGTGACGGCTTACAGAGCCGTGACTTCACATATATTGACAACGTTGTCGAGGCCAACCTGCTCGCGGCACGTGCTGAACACACAGCCGGCAATGTTGTAAATATCGCCTGCGCCCAGGCCGTTACCGTCAATGATACTATCGAGATAATTAACGCTACTGTAGGTAAAAACATAAAGCCTATCTATAAAGATACTCGCCCAGGTGATGTAAAACACTCACTTGCCGACATCAGCAAAGCCGAAAAACTAATCGGTTTCAGACCGAAAGTACCATTCAAACAAGGCCTCCAGCTCGCAATAGACTGGTATCGTAAGAACCTTCTTTAGCTAAGCATATGTTATTGCCGTGAAGGAGGGCTCAAGCTTGTTGTTTTCGGAAGGGATACTGGATGGGGGTAGTAGAAAATATTTTGGTCTTAGCTGAGGGTGTTTATCTATAGAACAGAGATGTTCAACTTCTCGATTAAATGATTCAAACGTTTAGGTTCAATGCCGAGAATTCTTGCGGAACTGAGATTGCGTCCCTGGAACAATTCAAGGGTTTTGACAATAATCCTTCTTTGTACCTTGTCAAGGATGGGCAATATGTGTTTTGGATAATTCTCGAAATCTGCGAATATAATTTTGAATGGCAGGGCGTCTGGGTGAATTACCCGGCCTATAGTTAATTCATAGGCACGTCCCATCGCCTTGGCGAGTTCACGGATATTGCCGGGCCACGAGTAATACAAAAGAAGCTTTTTTGAGTCTGAGTTTAGGATCTTATCATCCCTGTTGTAGAAGTTGGCTTCCTTTGCCAGGAAGTATTCAGCCAAAGACAAAATATCTTCCCGCTGCTCCCCCAGTTGCAGGCCTCCGGTTTCAAATACGTCCGGTCGAAAGTATAAGTCAGTACTAAGTTTATTCAGCCGGTCAGTAGGACTATTCAGGCCCCCGATAATGGTGAACACCCTCACCGAATCACTGTTATCTTCATATATTCCTCGATGGATGGTGGCCTCGCCGGTCATTTCTGACAGAATATAAAAGGCATAGTCGATTTTTTCCTGAAGGCCTTTGACTTTAGCCATCAGTTCTCTGCCGCCAACAACTATGCAACCACATGATTTGACTGTAGATAAATCTAATCCACCCGCAAACAACGTCTTCTCGAAGTTATTTCTCACTGCCTCAGATATCGAAAAGGGGTCGTCAAGTTTATCCACTTTAGTCCGGCCCATTACTAAACAGCCGCCGGACTCGATGACATTGAGATAATCCAAACGGTCAAAAGAAGTATACGGACTGCCAAGAGCACTGACCTTGTTGAAAAAATCAAACAGACCTGCGAACGTGCTGTTAATGCTGAGTAACAACGGCTTTGCCGCCATTCCTGGATACATCCTGCTGATCTTGTCATTGTCTACAATGATTAGAGGCGATATTTCACCTGCATTGGCCATTTGACTTAACTCGTTAGCCACTTTACATGCATTTTGAGCTACCAACGGGGAACTGATTTTACCCGCAGCAGGTAATGTCATAATTACGCCCACACTTTTACGTGGATTCTTCAGTCCAATAAATCGGGCGTATCTTTTGGCGATATCAATCAGTTCAACAACGCCTCCACTACCGGCTCCTCCACCTGCACCAAAGCAGATCATAATATGGTTAACTTGAGTACCAAACGTTTGTTGGGTAAGGTGCAAAATATCTTGCCTGTGTTGCCGAACAGCTTTTGCACCTCTTTCCATGTCTCTCCCATTACTCTCCTCACCCATATCCATCAAGTACTTTTGACTCTGGGGAATAGCGAGCAAATCCAGGTCACGGCGGGTTGTATTCACTGCCAGCACCTTCCTGTAGCCAAGGTCGTAGAAAGACTTCACTAATTGTCCACCACACTGACCGGCGCCGATCCAGGCATAGCAGGTAGAACCTTTGTTCTTGTCCGCAACGCCGGTTTCTTCCTTAATATTATCTTCGTATTCTTCTAAATCTAAGGCGGGCAGTCCACTATTATTGATTTCGGATTCACCTGCCGCCTTAGCAGGATATTCCTTAACAGCGCAGCGGTCAGTCTGTGCAACTTGACTTGTAGGCTTTTGAACAGACCGATTATAGGTCCCTGCTTTATCTAAGGTGGGCGGTACACGATTATTGATTTCGAATTCACCTGCCGCCTTAGCAGGATATTCCTCAACAGCGCAGCGGTCAGTGTGTGCACTTTGACTTTTGGGCTTTTGAACAAAGGGATTATATGTCCCTGCTTTTTCCATGACGCGGATAAGATCCGCCGCTTTTATTCCCAGGCCGGTTACGCTGACGATGACATCGTCAGTCTTCTTTTCTTTATCGATAGGTTTTTCTGCCATTTCTCTCATGCTGGTCCTTGACAATTGTTTGTTGTTAAACACCTGCCGTTAGCACATAAATCAATATCTTTTTTTTCAGCTATATACAAAGAGTCGGCAACTTTATTAATGAACATCAACAGCGGTGAAGCTTCTAAGTTCTTCCAGACGGCCGGCTGGACTATCAAGACCTCCGATAATCGTATACACCCGTAAGCTCTCTTTGTCGTCTTCATATATCCCTCGATGGATAGTGGCCCGGCCGGTTATCTCTGACAAAACATCAAACGCATAGTTGATGTTGTCCTGCAAGCCGCTGGCCTTGTTCATTAATGTTTTTCCGCCAACAGCTATACAACCGGCCAGTTTGGCTGTGGATAGATCGAATCCGCTCGCAAGCAATGTCTTCTGAAGGTTCGTTTTCACTGCCTCGGATATTGCATACTTCTCGTCAAATTTCTTAACTTTTGTCAGGCCCATTATCGTGCAACCGCCGGACTCTATGATGCTGTGATAATCTACAGGATCAAACGATGTATACGGGGTGCTCAGAGCGCTGATCCTGTTGAAAATGTCAAACAAGCCGGCGACCGTGTTGTTTATACTCGGCCAGAATGACTTTACCGTCAATCCGGGGTACATCTTGTTTATTTTGTCATTGTCAACAATGATAAGAGGGGATATTTCTCCTGCCGAAGCCAGTTCACCTAACCTCGTGGCGACCGTATATGCATTTTCTGCTACTAATGGGGAGCTTGCTTCTCCCACAGTTGGTAAAGTCATAACTACTCCAACCTTCTTGTTTGGATTTTGCAATCCGATATATCGGGCGTATCTTTTGGCGAGATTGATCAATCCAAGAATACTTCCACTGCCCGTACCTCCACCGGCGCCAAAGCAGACCATAATATGGTCGACTTGAGTGCTGATTATTTGCCTGGCAAGGTGCAGAATTTCTTGCTGATACTGATGCACTGCTCTCTCTCCTCTTTCTATGTCCTTACCCGCTCCCAGTTCGCCTATGTCCATTAAGAATTTTTGCTCTACGGGAATTTCGAGCATATCCAAATCATGGTAGGCCGTATTCATGGCCAGCACCTTCTTATAACCCAAGTCATAGAAAGACTTTACCAATCTTCCACCACATTGACCACTACCAAGCCAGGCATAGCGCGTAGAACCTTTGATACGGTCTAAGACACCAATCTCTTCTTCAATGACCGGTTCGTATTGTTCCAAATCCAAAGTGGGAATCTGTGCCATTTTCATCTCTCCATCTCAAATGTTAGTTCTTTAATTTCTTCAGTCAATTAGTTGACAACCGCTACCTATGAGCCTTCGATGCAGCATCAGGGGCCCCCGTTTTGCGACCTGTTTGCAAAACGGTAATCCCATTATCTATCGACTTGCAAACTGGGCCACATAATCTATTTTTTGCTGTTTTGATTCTTCTGGCCCAAAGGGCTATTTATCGCCCATCTCGCAGGCAAAACAGTGCAGTGCTGAATTGGCATCAACCTTGCAGCCGATTTAAGGCCGATAATCTCATACCGGCAGTGCTCTTGTCTTGGCGCAGAGAATGTCCCGAATTACAGCTAATAGATCGGTGTTTGTGGTTAAAGTTGTACCTTCAATTCTTCTGCGTTCCGGATTAGTTCTTACCTGTTAGGTTGTTAAGAGCCTTATGGTTAAATTCTTCACCCTCCAACCGGGCTACAACAACCGTCCCGCAGGAATCTCCCCAAACATTTACTGCCGTCCGCAGCATATCTAATATCCTGTCAACTGCTAAAATCATACCGATTCCTTCCAGTGGCAAATTAACAGCCTTCAGCACTATGACCATTGTAACCAGCCCCGCCCCGGGAATCGCCGCCGCCCCTATTGAGGCTAATGTCGCCGTCAGCATAATAACTAATTGCTGCCCGATACTAAGATCAATACCGTACGATTGAGCGATGAACATAGCCGCAACCGCCTCATACAAAGCCGTCCCGTCCATATTCACCGTTGCGCCCAACGGCAGCACAAAACTCGTTACCTTATTCGACACGCCCGTATTCTTCATCAGGCATTCCATTGTAATAGGCAGCGTCGCCGCACTGCTTGCTGTGCTGAAGGCTGTTGCAACTGCGCTGAACATGTCTTTTATAAACTTAAATGGCGAATATTTGCCAAATAGACTCAACAGAACCGGAAGCGTTACAAATGCGTGGATACTCAACCCCAATACCACTGTCACCATGTACACCGCCAGCGGCCTCAACACCGAGAATCCCATTGTCCCTATCGTATAAGCCATCAACGCAAAAACACCAAAAGGCGCCAGAAACATAATCCAATCTGTTATTTTCATCATAACCGTGTTGAGGCTCTCGAAGAAAGCTGTCAACGGCCTGGACTTCTCTCCCGTACTGCTAATGGCAATACCCAAAAGCAAAGAAAAGAATATGACCGACAGCACCTTGTTCTCTGCCATAGCAGCGAACAAATTTTCTGGAATAATATCCTTGATAATAGAGACTATCGAAGGAGTCTCCCTGCTTGCCAAATCAACTGCCGCCTCGGCCCCCATATCGACACCAACACCCGGTTTCATAATGTTAACTAACACCAGACCCACACCTACAGCCAGTAATGTCGTGGCCGTATAGTAGATAAACGTCTTTAGACCTATCCTGCCCAATCTGCGAATATCACCGAGACTTACTATCCCCGCTACCATTGAAGCTAAAATCAACGGTATGATAATCATCTTGAGCAGCCGTATAAACATGTCCCCCGCGAACTTGAGATGAACAGCTTCCTCCCCCAGCGCAAGTCCAGCCACTACCCCCAAAACTATCGCGATAAGAATTTGTGTGTGAACCTTAAGTCTCAAATACAACCCCTAAAATCAAAACCGTTTTTCTTTGAGATATGCTCAACGCTGCTTGCCACGATTATAGCTCCGTTTCACTTATATACGGTATT
>JAUWLI010000165.1 GCA_030613765.1 Phycisphaerae bacterium | reverse complement strand
ATAGGCCCCGGTGTCAAAAATTGTGAAGTATCGCTGATAAAGGTAACATCATCGAGATATAGATAGCCTTCTTTAACATCGCTTGAATTTTCGGGCACAATGTGTGCGACGACGTTTCCGTTGAATTTGGCATCCTTCGGTGTTGGTTTTCCGAGAACGGTCTCAACCCGAACTTCCGCTCTATCGGCCGTAATGTAACATACTAAATCGCGGCGAAAAATATTCAGGTACGGCTTTATACCTTCATATTCGTTTTCAGTTTTATGGAGAAGCTCTTCGAATCCCAATACCCGGTCAACCTGCTTTTGCTCGTTTAAGTGTACGTATTCAGCCTTTTGGATGTAGCCAATATCAACTTTGCCAATCTTACCAACTCTATCACCAAACTCATCAGAATTGCCGTCGGCAAAAGTGTCTGTGAAATCCGGACCTGTATCAATCTCAATCCGAGGTGTTTTGCTTAGCAGGCTATAGAGCAGATATGCCGCAAGCACAGCTCCCATCGAAATAAGCCATACACGGAATTTTCGAGAGTTATCCATAACAACCTCATTCGGCCATACGTTGCCCTGAAGGATTCCTTATGGCGGTTGGGAAGGCGGCAAGTATCTGGCCACAAGCTCCTGCCACTTGCCGGTACTTTTCAGAATGTACTCGATTACTTCCCGCACAGCCCCCCTGCCACCGGGGCGAGTCGTAACGTAATCGGCATAATGCTTAACTTCATCAACTGCGTTGGCAACAGCTACGCCAAAGCCTGCGTATCGAATAGAGGGCAGGTCCGTCAAATCATCACCAATGAAAGCGATTGCCTCTGCCTGAAGTCCGAGTTTTTCAGCAAGCTCTTTCAGGGCGGGCAGTTTATTATGACAATCCTGGATGCAATGCTCTATACCGAGCTGGCGTGCGCGGCGCGCTGTCGGTTCAGATTCCCTTCCGCTCAGGAAAGCAGCTTTGAGTCCTGCCCTTTGCCACATTCGAATTCCGTGGCCGTCAAGTGAACTGAAAACCTTGCTCTCGCTGCCGTCGGCATTGATTATTATGGCAGTATCGGTCAAGACACCGTCAACGTCCATCACCAACATCTGTATATCTGCAAGATTCGACATAGTAATCTTAACGAAAGAAACTTGGTTCTCGATGATCCGTTTTATTTATCCCACTACTTTTATGGTCACAATATCCTGTACATCGATCAGGCCGACAGGCCTGTTGTCTGCGTCAACAACAGGCAGGTCGTCAATTCTATACTTGTGAAAAATAGCTGTCGCCTCTGCAGCGAGTGCATCGGCCCTTATTTTCTTGCAATCGGCAGTCATAATGTCAGAGGCTTTGAATCCGAAAGCCTGCTGTCCCTGTTGTGTCACTAATCGTCTGAGGTCGGCATCAGTAATTATGCCGGCCAGCCTGCCGTCCTTATCAACGACCATAACAGCACCGTGGCGTTTTACATCGCTGGTTTTTTCAAGCAATTCTTCAACCGTGTCAGTGACTTGTGTGAGAGGCAATTTTTCGCCCGGCCTGAACATCATCGACTGCTCAACCGTCATCAGCTTGGCGCCAAGAGAGCCGCCCGGATGAAAGCGTGCGTAATCTTCAACGCTAAAATTACGTGCCTTCATAACGGTAAAGGCGAGGGCATCACCAATTGCCAACATACAAGCGGTAGAAACACTGGGAGCGACGCCAAGCGGACAGGCCTCGTTTATTTGTCCCATACAAAGGACGACGTCGGCGTGCCTGCTCAGAGTTGAATCACTGTCGCCTGTTATCGCTATAAGTTTAATCTCCAATTGCTTGACGAGATTTATGAGGCGAGTGACCTCATCGGTTTCGCCGCCGTAGCTTAGTACAATCACTATATCGTCTTTGCGCAGCCTGCCAAGGTCGCCGTGAACGGCCTCAACGGGATGAAGGAAATGGCTCGGCGTGCCGGTCGAAGCCATTGTTGCGCTTATTTTCTGCCCGATTATGCCCGCTTTACCGATGCCGCTTACTATGCAGGAGCCGGTGCAGTTATAAATCATCCCGGCGGCCTCGGCAAAAGAAGCATCTACAATCGGCGTTACAGAACCTATGGCCTCGGCCTCTGCTTTGATTACTTCTCGTGCATAATCCAAGTCGAATTTCACTTGTTACTAATACCTCGAATTATTCGGTCTTTAAGATTTCTTCAAGCTGTGAGAGGAGTTCCGGCAGTTCTTGTTTAACTATGTTCCATACGATGTCAAAATTGACACCGAAATAATGATGTATCAGTTTATCTCTAACGCCTGCCAAATCTTTCCAGGGAATTTGGGGAAACCTGGATTTCGATTCTTCTGAAATATTCTTTACTGCTTCACCTATGACTTCAAGATTACGAACCACGGCATCCTGGGTTTTTTTGTCCTCTAAAAACTGTTCAAAAGTTAAATCTTGTGTGTAAGCATTTATTCTTAGCACGGCTTCTTTAGTATCTGCAAGATATTCTATATCTGTTCTTTCAGACATATACTATACTCTCCGTAATATTTCTGGCCACTTGATCAATCCTTATCGCCTCCAGGCCGGCGGGAGTGAGAATGTCAACCGTTGTACCTAAAAGGTCCTCAAGATATTCAGCAAACTCCATAAATTTAAGACCTATCGGTTTTTCAAACTCGACCAGAATATCTATATCACTGCCTTTGGTCGGTGTTCCTTTTGCATAAGAACCAAACAGACCTATTCTCTTTACTCCATACTCAGAAACACAATATGGCATTTCTTTTCTCAAGATCTCAATTACTTTTCCCCGTTTCATTATTCTACTGCCATGTGTATTGTTGCCATTGCAATACTTTTGTTATATTTTTACGACACTACCACGTTCATTATAACAGACCAACTCGTGTTTTTCTCCGGTATAATCCGGTGCCGAATGGATAATCACCTGCTTCTCGGTAAGCTGCTCAATCTGGGCAATCAGTGCCCTCTTCGCATTCTGGAGATAGTCCGCCACTTCGGGCGAGACAAACAGCTCGATTCGTTTTATCTGTTCCTGCGATGCCGAAAGATTCAACAGCCGAATAACCTCAATAGCTAACGACTCATGACTTTTGACAAAACCGGAACCGGCACAATGAGGGCACGCCAGATATGTGCTTGACTGCAGGGAAGGGCGAATTCTCTGGCGTGTCATTTCGAGGACACCGAATCTGCTCATCCTCAGTATTCTGGAACGGGCGCGGTCTGCCTTGGCGGCGGTGCGAAAAACTTTTTCCACATCCCTGCGGTGTTTTTCACTCTGCATATCAATAAAATCGCAGATGATGAGTCCGCCCAGGTCTCGGAGTCTAAGTTGTCGTGCAATTTCAGTAGCGGCCTCCATATTTGTCTCGTAAGCGGTCTGTTCGGCGCTTTTAGGCTTTCGGTGTCTGCCACTATTGACATCAATCGAGACCATTGCCTCGGTCTGCTCTATTACGATTGAACCGCCGGCTTTAAGCTCGACCGTTCGAGACTGGACCTTAGTAATCTCGCCCTCAATTTTATACTTGTGAAACAGCGGTACGTTGCCATCATAATAGATTGCCCTTTTCCTTAATCGCGGAGTGGCAATTGCGAGAAAATCCCTGATTTTTCGAACCACCGTTTCGGAATCGCATATTATTTTGCTTATCTTACTGTTAAAGACATCCCTGATGGTCCTGATAACCAGGTCGGATTCCTGGTAAAGCTCGCCCGGGGCCCGCTCAGAATCTATCCTTTTTTCAATAGCGGTCCACAAGCGTTTAAGATATTTCAAATCGTTTTGTATGTCCCTTTTGGAGCAGCCCTGCCCTGCCGTTCTGATGATAAATCCTATACCTTTGGGCGGTTTACTCTGGGTGAGAATCTGGCGTAGCCTCTTGCGCTCATCTTCATCCTCAATCTTGTGTGAAATCCCGTGCTTGTGCATCCAGGGCATCATAACCAGGTACTTGCCGGGCAAAGCAAGATATGTGCTAAGGGTTGGCCCTTTTGTCCTTACCCCTTCCTTTGTTACCTGAACGACGAGTTCCTGTCCCTTACGAAGGCAATCCTGAATAGGGGGCCTCTGCTTTAGGGATTTTCTCCTGCCGATGTTGTCGGCACGCCCACCGCCGGACTTGGTAAAATACCGAGGGTGCAGGTCACTGATGTGAAGGAAACCATTTCTACCTATCCCAAAATCAACAAAAGCGGCCTGTATCCCGGATTCAATATTTGCCACCTTTCCCTTATATACACTGCCGACGTGGCTGCCGATACTCGCTCTTTCCACGTACAGCTCTTCAAGGGAACCTCCCTCAACGACCGCAACCCTGCACTCCTCGCTCTCAGCTACATTTATAAGCATTTCTCTTGTCATTACTTCCCCTCGTAACTCGTGTCTCGATTCAAGATTAATTAACCTGCCATTTCACGTTTGTGCGTCTAATCGGCGCTGTCAACTTGTCCGTGTCGAGTTCCAGCAGTTTTAGAATCTCGTCAACTCGTACCGTACCGGACGAACTGATTTTACATTCAACAACTAATGATTTATCACCTATTTCAATCGATTTCAAGAAAGGCCTGACGTCTACATTTTTGAATTTCAAATTGTTCGCATCCACCCTGCGCTGCAGATTCAGACTTCCACTTGCGAGCAAACGCTCAATCACAGCCTTTAGCTTCTCGTCAATATATTCGGGCTGTACCGAAAAAATATATGCAGCTGAGTCAGGCTGATAAGAAACTTTTGCTTCAGCGACCTCGACTGAAAGCAAAACACAATCCTTCGGTAATTGGCCGGAGAGCCTGTCCTTGATTCGTGACTCGTAATCCGTGACTTGCGGCCCGTTCGGGTCACGGTTTACCCGAAGACAGAGTAAATCATCGTCCGAGGCAACGGCGACAGTTCGGGGCAGGGGCAAGGACAGTCTCGGACGAGGATTGAAACCCCGGCTGTATTGCATGTTAATACCGGCGCGAACGCAGGCCCGCTGAAAAAGCTTGACCGTTTCAGCGTGTGAGAGGAACCGCAGGCTCCCTCCTATCTTGAATTTTATTACCAACAGGATAGTTTCGTTCGACACTGTTATGTGCGTATCCCCTTATTCTGTTTTCATGGCTGTCCTGATAACAATTCGCAGCCTGTTATCCGGGCCTCCAGGCGCAATACAGTGCGTCTGGCAAGCCTTTTGTGCATTATGCCCATCTTCTCATTAAAAACAAGCTTTTTTTCTTAAAACTGTGTTCTCAGTATTGTGCTTTCGGCTTACAGGGATTATCCGGCCCTGGCTTTGGCGACAGTTACAAATGAATTTGCCCTTGCTTTTCTCTTTTTTTACTTTAGAATCAGCTAATGGAATATCTGGTCTATCTTTGGATAATCTTACTGCTTCTGGTCAATGCTCTTTGCCTTGTGCTTGTGCTTTTCGCACTGCCGGGCAACTGGCTCATCGTCATAATGACCTGCCTGTTTGCATGGTGGCAGGAGGGAGTTTTCTCTATCTACACGCTGATTGCAATAGGGGTGCTGGCTACGCTTGGCGAATTGTTCGAATTCTTCGGCGGCATGGGCGGCGCGAGAAAAGCCGGCGCACAGTGGTGGGGCTCATTTGGAGCACTTGGAGGCGCTATCTTCGGTGCGGTTCTTGGCACTTTTCTTATCCCCATTCTTTTGTTCGGAACACTTATCGGCGCCTGTGTGGGAGCAGGTATCGGAGCGTGGCTATTCGAACTGGCAGCCGGCCGGCAAATGAAAGATTCGGCCCGCTCGGCCCTTGGCGCCGGTATAGGTGAACTGCTCGGCATCACTATCAAAATCACTCTCGGCTTTGTCATTTGGGCTACTATCGCAGTCGCGGCCTTTTGGCCGTAAAGACATATCAATCGTGAAAACATCTCGCACGGTCCCTTTTTCCCTTGCAATTCCGCGAAAATCTGGTATGCTATTTTTATATGTTTTTCGGCTATCCAGGCAGAGGATAGCTAAAATGCGTTTCTTTTAGCACTTCCCCAGAATAGCCATACATTTAGCGAGGCTTAATAATGCTTAAAATGGGGAAATCATCAATATTTTCAGGAGGGCAAAAAATAACTAACAAAATAAATCTCATAACAAGGGTGGGAATTTCGGCATTACTGCTGGCAATTGCATGTGGGATTGCCAGGGGAAAAACTATCTATGTCGATGATGATGCGCCACTGTGGGGAAGCGGGCATAGTTGGGGGACGGCTTATAAGTATCTTCAGGATGCGCTGGCCGACGCCTCAAGCAATGATGATATCCGTGTAGCCCAGGGTGTTTACACACCCGATAGTAAAACGATTTATCCTAACGGCAGCGGCGACCGCGAGGCCACATTCCAGCTCATCGTCAGCGTAACTATTAAAGGCGGGTACGCCGGCTTTGGTGAGCCGAACCCAGACGCCCGCGATATCCAACTATACGAAACCATCCTGAGCGGCGACCTTACGGGTAACGATAGTGACGTAAACGATCCTCGTGAGTTACACAATGACCCATACAGGGCTGACAATAGCTATCATGTTGTGACCGGTAGCGGCTGCGACGAAACCGCTGTGCTCGATGGCTTCACCATCACAGGCGGTAATGCCAACCGCTATGAAGAAGAAACGGATATCGGAGGCGGGATATATAACAAATACGGCAGCCCGATGATTACCAACTGCACGTTCACAAGCAACTCGGCAGGAAATGATGGCCTTGGTGGCGGTGGCGGGATGTATAACTACTACAGTAA
>JAUWLI010000331.1 GCA_030613765.1 Phycisphaerae bacterium | reverse complement strand
ATTTTGCTACACCGAAAAGAAAATATAAGCTATTTGCGCCAAAAAACAACACACCAAGCAAGCTTATACACAAATCAATAGCTAATCTTAGATTGCTGATAGTAAATTCGTGTTTAGCTTCCATATTGTGCCCGGTTTAGTTTTCTTCTATTCCGGTGATAGTTGCGTCGAGGCCGAGGATGACGGTTTTTACGGCAGGGTCGTCGAGTATTTCATTTTTCCTTTGGCTGCTGGTTTGAGTTCGTGGTTCGTGGTTCGTAGTTCGTATTTCGTTACTCGATTCTCGATTCTCGATGTTTGTTGCTTGATTCTCGATACTTGCTGCTGGTGGCTCGTGAGTCGTAGTTTTTGGTTCGGCCGGGGTAGGTTTGCTGCGTGGCGGCTCAGGGCTTACGCTTTCAGGTGCCGGCTTTTTTTTTATGGGAGCGGGAGCACTGGCCTGCGATTGCGAAAGGAGCTCATCGACGTTGAGGAAATGTTCGCTCAAGGCAAATCGCAGGAGCAAAGCCTCTAAAAGGGCGCGGGGGGAGTCACTGTTTTTGATTGACCAGCGCAATTTTTCGAGTGTTGTAATGTTGTAAACGAGGGCGGCGGTGTCGAATTTTTCGGCCAACTCGCTTGTCCGTTTTCGCTGTTCGGCGGTCAGAATCAAAAGCTCGCTGTCGGATCCGGCACTCTTTGCGACCATCAAATCGCGCATGTAGTCAATCAGGGCATCGACGATCTGGACCTCGCTTAAGCCGGTGCTTAATAAATCCTCTGCCGCGGCTAATGTCTCGGCTGCGTCACTGTCGCCAATGTGAGAGATAAGATTGTAGACTTTCTCGCTATCCGGGCAGCCGAGATACTGCTGGAGCAGGTCGGCGGTCAGCGGCTGAACGCCGGCGCTTATTAGTCTGTCTAACAGGCTCAGGCCGTCTCTCATCGAGCCGTTTGCCATTTTGGCTAAGGGCAGAACCAAATCGTCCTCGAATTTTATATTTTCCTGCTTGAGGATGGACTTTAGCTGGCCGGCGATGAGGCCTGGCTTTATGCTGTTGAAATCGAACCGCTGACACCGGGACTGGATTGTCGCGATGACCTTGTTGGGCTCGGTAGTCGCGAAAATAAATTTGATATGCGAGGGCGGCTCCTCCAATGTTTTTAGAAGCGCGTTAAAAGCAGAAGTAGAAAGCATGTGGACTTCGTCGATAATATAAATCTTAAATCTTGCGCGCGCCGGCCGATATATAGCATTTTCACGAAGCTCGCGAATTTCATCAACTCTATTGTTAGATGCACCATCTATCTCAATAACATCGATATCGTCTCCGAGGTTGACGGTGATACAGCTTTCGCACTTGCAGCACGGCGCATCAGTGGGTGTGTCGGAGGCCAGGCAGTTGAGCGACTTTGCCAGGATGCGTGCCATAGTAGTTTTGCCGACGCCGCGGGTCCCTGCAAACAGGTATGCGTGTGCGACCCGGTCGGTCTTTATGGCGTTCTTTAACGTCTGGGCGATGGGATCCTGACCGATGACGTCATCGAAGGTTTGCGAACGATATTTTCTTGCTAATACGGTGTACATTTTCGAAAAAGGTGGCCGGGTTAACCCACAGCACAGCCGGGCAACACGCTTATGGCTGCTCGGTTCCCCGCCTGACCAGGTTCGCGGGCCCAGCTTGCATGGGACCCGGCCACTAAATTGACTATTGATTATTAACTATACTCCAGTACGGAGGTAGTATAGCAGAGAAGAAGGCAATTGCCAGAAAAAAATTTTGGTGGCGGGCTTGACAGACGGAGGGCAATATTCTATTGAGTATCCTCTGCTCGGATACAATAATCGAAGATTTAGTCAATATAGGATTATAAGGGGATTTAGTATGAAGGTAACAGTTGATGATACCTGCACCGCGTGCGGGCTGTGTGTGGATACCTGTCCTGAAGTTTTCGAGATGGGCGATGATATTGCCCAGGTAATCGTTGAAGAGGTTCCCGCCGAACACGAGGAAGCTGTTCAGCAGGCGGTTGACGAATGTCCAACTGAATCAATTATTGCCGAATAACGACAATTTAGTGGTTAGTCGTTAGTATTTAAGATTTGGATTGCGATGAAAGCGGCGAAGTGTGCTATCCACTACCTGTTGAAAGTTCCCTGCTTCTTTCGCATGCTCGTTTTAGAGCAGCTTCCACCAAAGGACCGAATTTGCCTTCTTCGAAAACTTTCAGGGCCGCTTCAGTTGTACCGCCGGGTGATGTGACCTTTCGGCGAAGTTCTGCCGGGCTTTCACCCCTGGCGTCCGCCTCGGCTGCCAGCAGAGCGGCGCCTTTTGCTGTCTGGAGGACGAGGTCTTTGGCGATATCGTCGGGCAGGCCTAACCGGGCGGCGGCTTTTATCATCTCCTCGGTCAAAAGAAAATAATAAGCCGGACCGCTGCCGCTTACGGCTGTAACGGCGTCAATTAATCCTTCGTCATCGACGACGACGGCCTTGCCGACCGATGAGAAAATCGACATCGCCGTTTGCAGCATGGGCTTTGCTTTTTCGTTGGCGAACAGTGCGCTTACTCCCTCGCCGATCAAAGCGGGGGTGTTTGGCATAACACGGACAATCGCGATGTCGCCGAGGACGGCGGTGATATTGGCGACTTTTATTCCCGCTGCGATGGATATGACAAGCGTCTCCGGCCTGACTTTGTCGGAAATACTGTTCAGGGCGTCCGCCATATTTTGCGGCTTGACACTTAGGACGAGGATGTTAACTTTGCCGGCGAGCCGGCTGTTATTTTCACAGGCTGCGACGTTATAGTTTTCGGACAGGAGCTTGAGCCTATCGTCTCGAATATCGCTTATAAAGATGTTTTCAGGTTTGAAAACCCCGGCGGATATGATGCCCTTTATCAGGGCTTCTGCCATATTTCCGCTGCCGATAAAACCTATCGTGTCCACTTGTTTCTCCTTGTTAAAATCAGTATTGGCCTTATAATTTCAGCAGTGTTTTTTCCTGCTGTTAATATTACAGACAATTGTGGAGAAAAGCAATGCAAGAACAAGTTGAATATCAGCAAGCGATAAAGACCAAGTACCCGGAGCAGATAGTAATCGCAATCGCTAAGGATAAAGACGGCCGGGCCAATCCTATTACGTTAGGCTGGACGATGATTGTATCAGGCAAGCCGCCGATGATGGCGATAGCGGTGGCGAGTAAACATTACTCAATCGAGACCATCAGGCACTCGAAGTGCTTTACGATTGTGTATCCATCGTCGGATATGTCGGAGGCGGCTTTGTTTTTCGGCTCAAGGTCAGGCCGGGATGTTGATAAATTCGCCGAATTCGATTGCAATACCGCCCCGGCTAAAGAGATTGATTCGGTGCTGCTTGCCGATGCCGTTGCCAATTTCGAATGCACGCTGGAATCTCAAACCGAGGCCGGCGACCACATAATCTTCGTCGG
>JAUWLI010000064.1 GCA_030613765.1 Phycisphaerae bacterium | reverse complement strand
ATGAGCTTGAAGCTGCCCTGCCTGATTGCACCGGCCGAGCGTCCCCCGAGGAAATGCGGTTTTTTGAGGGGATAGTGCCAGTAGAGGGTGTTGCGGTCAAGTTCGGCATCGGGATTCTTGAGCAAAGGCAAGATAGAAATACCATCAAGATGCTGACCCGGATCAGGTCTGAGGCCAGCGAGTTGGAGAAAGGTTGGGTAGAAATCGATATTGCAGGTCGGCGTGTTGCAGACAGTACCCGATTTGACGACTTGCGGCCAACGGATGATTAACGGCTCGCGGATTCCGCCCTCGTAAAGTGTGGATTTGCCGGCCCGAAGAGGAGCGTTGGAGGTGACACGGTCTTCGCCGCCGTTGTCGCTTGTAAAGATTAGAACGGCGTTCTCGGCCAGGCCCAATTCGTCGAGTTTGTTCATAATCATGCCGACACCCTCATCAATGCTTTCGAGCTGGGCAGCGAGGTGGGGATTATTCTGTCTTGCTTTATTCCCTCTTCCTGCGTCTGGTTTTTTCTCGTACTTGGCGACCAGTTCGGGCTTTCCCTGCAGGCGGGTGTGGACGGCGTAATGACTTAGGTAGAGAAAGAAAGGACCATCCCTGTGCCGGTCGATGAACTCGACTGCTTCAAGGTTGCACCGGTCGACGAGGTATTCTTTGCCGGGCAGACGTTTTTCGATTTGTTCGTTGAAGTGATAGGGATGAAAGTAGCTGCCGCCACCGATGCCGCGGTTTTCCGAGACAATCACTTCGTCAAAACCATGTTGGCTGGGTGGAAATTCCTTCGCACCGTGGTTAGCATAACCGGTTAGGTGCCACTTGCCTATGATGCCTGTGGTATAGCCGGTGCGCTTGAGCATCTCGGCGATAGTGATATGGTCGGTCGAAAGGTGGTTTTCATCGTTTGGGCGAAGGTAATCGGTTATTCCCACCCTTGCCGGATATTGTCCCGTCATCAGGGCTGCGCGATAAGGTGAACAGACGGGGGCTGATGCGTATGCGTCGGTAAACCTGGTGCCCCGGGCGGCCAGTTTGTCGAGGTTGGGTGTTTCATTAAAGGTGTTGCCATAGCATCCAAGCTCTGTCCAGCCCAGGTCATCAGCCAGGATGAAAATGATGTTGGGTCTTTGGGCGGAAGTCTTGTTCGAAATTTGTGCCGAGGTGCTTAGGCAGCCATGCATCGCCAGCGTCACCGTACCCAGACCTGCGGATTTCAAAAAACCACGACGTGTGCAATACCGTATGCTCATGTTTATTTACTCTGTTTTGATTTTTTACTTTTCATTTTGCCTGATTTTCATCAATTATCTTCAACTGCAGAACTTTTTGAGTCTCGTCAGTAATTTTAGCTTGTTCACCAATTCGGACAGGCCAGAGCCAGATTATTTTTTCAGAATCTTCGATAACAAGCAGCTTCCGGCGCAGGTGTTGCGGGACTTTTGCCGCGGTCAGAAATTTGCCAATCTTCTTTTCCGCCTCCAGCCCCAACGGCCAAAACCTATCGCCGGCTTTGCGAGAACGAACCATTAGAGGTAATTTAACTTTATCCCAATCAAAGGACTCAATGCAATTGTTTTTTTCGGTTTTGAATTTCTCAATTCGGTCGCCATCAGCTTCAAGAGTAGCTGCCTGGATTAAAAATCGGCCGATTTTTGTCTTCCCCGGAACTTGCAAGCGGATACTGCTTCTGATTAGTTCGTCATGAGGAGATGTTTTTTCAGGCCGAACAAAAATCAGATTGCCGTATTCTCTTCGGACGACAAAACCGGCGGGCAATTCGATTTTCCTGCCGCCAACATTTTGTTCAGCTAACCGCAATATCCTTTGGAAATGTAGGCGCGTCAAATCCCGCTGGCCGCAGCCAATAGCAGTGAGACCTCTCCGAACCAGCTCAACCTTTACCGGGACAGGGTAAGTTAAAAACATCTGCAAGTTGAGCTTTAGTTCGTTGGCCGAGCAATCAGTGAGTTTGGGCCAGGCCTTGTTGGCACAATTACAAACTCCAGTATAAAACTTTCGGGCCGAGGCAGCTAAAATGGACAATTGTTCCACGAGAGAGCCTGTGCAATCCTGTTGTAAAGCCGGGAGTAGTCGATGCCTAATAAAATTTCTGGTATATGTACAATCAGCATTTGTATGGTCCCGGCGCCATTTTAGATTTCGCTTTTTCAGGTACTCGATAATCTCGTCACGTTTTACAGAGAGCAACGGCCTTATAAACCGAATATCTCCGGCAAAGAGGCGTGTCGGCCAGATACCGGCAAGGCCGCGAAAACCCGTCCCACGAACCAAGCGATGCAAGATGGTCTCGGCATTATCGTTTTTATGATGTGCGGTTGCTATGGAGCTGCAGTTGCTGGCCTTTGCAATATTTAGCAAAGTTTCAATCCGCAACTGCCGAGCGGCGGTCTCGATGGATAGCTTGTTTTTGCGGGCAAATCCGCGTACATCCAACTTCTTTGTTGTTATGGTTAGCTTAAATTCGCGAGCCTGCGCGATAACAAAATCCTCGTCCACATCCGCATCAGCACCCCTTAACTGATGATTAATATGGACACAAACAAAATCGGCACTCAAAATGTTCTCTGTCTTCAGTGCGTGCATTGCATACAGAAGCGCGGTGGAATCAGCTCCTCCGGAAACCGCCAACAAGATCCTTTCCCCCAAGTCAACAAGGAATTTTACCTTGATAAAATCGGCGACTTTTTTTTCGAATTCCAACAGCATTGTCATTCACAAAAAAAAACGGGCCTGATATTCAGCCAGGCCCGAGTCTTTATCGCAAAACTTCACCTCAAACTTTTATCAACGTCATTGGGGCCCTTCCTCGCCTTTGGTCAACTCGTTGATTCGAAGTTGCGCAAAATCCCTGTAAGTCCGAGGCACAGCTTCATCATGAACAGACTGGCGATAAAGCTCAAGTGCCTCTGTTCTTTGGTTGAGTTTTCTATCCAAAACTTTTGCCGCCTTATACTTTGCAGGAAGGACTGTATAACGGTCCCACTGATACACCCTTTTGTAATACAAAACAGCCAATGTGTAGTCTTTGAAATGCTCATAAATTCCGGCAGCCCTATATGCGGCATCACCGATCTTGTCGCTGGAGCCATGCTTCTCTATCAAATGGAGGTATTTATTCAAAGCCAACCGCAACATCTTATCGTCTTTAATAAAGAGCGTCGAAGCCTTTTTTTCAATCTGCAACGCCTCCTCGTAGAGTGTATCTGCACTGGATATTGAAGTATTGGCTTGCAGATTCGCATCAGCTATAATGTGGTAGGTATATTGTGGCACAGAATTCAGACCTTTGAGTTCCTTTTTAGCCCATTGAAGTTTCATATCATTACCCGCCCTGGAATAGAACTTTACGAGCAATTCAAGTCCCTGCCGATATGCCTGCCGATTAAGCGCCATCTGCTCGATGAGATCTGACTCACTGGTATCGCTAACCGAAACTACGGGAGCCGGCCCAACGTGAGCGGGCGCAAGCTGGCTTCTGCCACTGTCAACACCGTTGCAGCCAACCAGCACATTCAACAATACAATAAGCACTGCGGTTAAAATTGTCCTTGCCATAATGGCCTCCTTTCAACCTTGAACCCAATCTTACGGATACAAGTTAACAACTTTAAATCCCTACAAGCATATACTGTATCAGGATAAAATCAAACATCAATTATCAATTAAAACAAGTGTCCGTCAAGGATAAAGTCTTAAAAATATTCGGGCCTGTGCCAGTTTCCAATTTTCTAAGAAAATGTCCCGTCCAGAGCTTGTTTTCAAATCATTTGCATTCGGCCAACATAATTACAAAAGCTTAAAAATCCATTATAGAGATTATATCGTCATTTGCCTCCAACCTCATAAACTGTTCCGATATCAGCAAACAGGCCCGACCGAACGGCTTACAGAGTAAAATAGTGTAAAATCTTTTCAAAAATAGGGTGTTATCGGTCTTTTTTCCTGTCGGAACAGGCAGAATAAATTGTTATCGCTGTTTTTCAGGAATAGTTGATGGCTTATTCTATTTGAAGCGCTCCATTCGCTCCCTGATTTCCTGCTGTTGATAGAACTCAAGTCGTTCCTTGATTTGCCGGGCAAGCTGCATATCACCTGTGGCACGAGCGAGAGTGAAGGCCTTCTCTGCAGATAAAACGGCTTTTTGGAACTGGCCCGCTTTGGCATAGCTTTCAGCCAAAAGAAAGTGAAGTATGGGGGATATGTCGACGTCCGGCTTGAGCGAGAGGGCTTTGGAGTAATACGAGAGTGCCTCCTCGTTTTTTCCCTCGGCGGCGAGTGAGGCAGCGAGGTCGTAGTGAATTTTGCCGTTGTCCGGGGCAAGGCGCACGGCCTGGGATAAGTGGACCGTGCTTTCCTTAAACTTTCTGCAGTAAAACAAGGCTAATCCAAGGTTGTGATGCATATCCAGGACGTTATATTGCTTACTGGCGCCCTGCGGCATACGACGTAACGCCTCGGAGAGATGTTTGACTGCCTGGTCGAATTTTCTCTGTGGCAGCAGGGCCATTCCGAGATCATGGTGTGCGAAGGCATTGTCGGGATCAAGCTCCAGAACCCTGGTTAAATGGGCCATTCCCTCCTCGACATTTCCCTTGACATTGCACAAAAGAAATCCCATCTTCAGGTGGGCCTGCACATTTTGCGGATTTATTTTCAGGGCTTTTCTATATTCAGCTATTGCGTTATCCTCCTCGTTCCGTCTGAAAAACTGATTTCCGGCCCTGACAAAGGAATAATCGTTGAGGAACTGTTCGCGGATTTTCCTGATCGCTGTGGGCCTGGCGTTGATAAACTCCGGTATATTGGCAGCTCGGTCGGGGGCGGTAAAATGTTCCAAGAGGACGGCAGGAGTACTTTGCCCCTGTTCATCGATGTGGGTGAGGAAAAGCTGCGTGTAGGGTGAATTGGCTTTTGAGGAAAATGCGAGCCATCTGCTGTTGGGTGAGAAACTGTGCCAGGAGTTCATCCGAGAAGTGTTGGCACGCAATCTTTCGGCCCTTCCACCCTCGGTGGGGATGATGTACAGTTCGCTGTCGGGCTGAAGCAGCATATAACTCCTGGCTTTGCAGAAAACAATCCATTTGCCATCGGGTGAATATTTTGCGAAGTAATTGCTCATGCCATTGTGGGAAGCTCCCTCAAGTGGTTCAGGTGTGTCGCCTTTTCCTTGGTTAAATGGAATCCTGTACAAGTCGAACAGGAAGGGCCTTCCATCATCGGTGAATTCCTTACATTCTTCACGGGTCAGAAGCACCTTGCCCTTACCCTTGGTGTCCTTGAGGTCGTAGGCTTTGGCCCTTGCAAAAACGAGATACTTACCGTCGGGACTCCAGGAAGGATTGCTCTGGACATAATTCGGGTCATCGGCCCCCGGTAAGGCCTCGAAGGTTTTCGTTTGCCGGTCGTACACACAGAGAATGCCTTTTATGGGGAAAAACAGTTGGGAGAAGGCCAGGGGCGGCATCGGGACAAAGACAGATTTATCCTTGACGGTGCTGACAACGTATCTGCCATCGGGAGAGACCTGAGAAAGCAGGCCGAAGGTCTGCTCTCCATCCTCCTTCCTGTAATCGTTCCAGGTTATGATGTCGCTCGTATCGAGAACCATTTCTTCAGCGACCCGTGCAATCACATATGAGCCCTTGCTGTTTGCATAATCCACATCCATAGCGAGGATTCCGGCATCGGCCGTAAACGAGTGACAGTTCCCACAGACCGGCAATTTCTCCAGGATAACCGGAGGCTGCTTCGGTGAAGAGACAGTTCCAAAGCGCCAGCGGATGCGTGAGGGGTCTTTGACGGCTTCAATAAAAGGCAGGTCCACTTCCCTGTAAAACAAGGGCGCGCCGACCTCGTCTTTAGATGTGCTGATAGAGATTCTGCAGCCGGACAGGATTTCTTTCGGAGCGGAGCGATTCACGCCCAAGACAGCAACGTCGGCCTCTTTTTCCAGAGAGCGCTTCTTGATGGCTTCCCACTCTTTTACTTTTGGTTTCCACTGTAACCGGCGGGTGAGGAAATTCATACGTCCCTTATCATCCCGGAACCTGATTGTGACCAGCCAGGTGTCGGATTGGGATTTTTCATCCTCCCACCGAAATGTAGGCGCTACAATTTCCGGGGGGAAAAGCGTCTCATTAAGCGGGTAGAGAATCGACAGTCCGATGGGCAAAAACCATAACTCCCTCTACAACAAAGACTTAGGCCGCAACGAAAACGACGCTTACAAACCAGCTTACAAAAAAATTCCAAAAACAACCGAAACTCAGCCTAAAAATCCGTCACCTGACTTGACTGAAATAGTGGCTGTCTGGCCCGAACTACCAGAGTATATCAAAGCGGCAATTAAAGCCCTGATCCAAACTCACAATACGGAGAAATAGTAGATGGCAAAGGGGAAAACTGTAAAGAGCAGAACAGTAAGAAAGAAGGCTTCAAAGAGAGAACCGGCCAAGAAGACCAAAGACTTGGCAAAAAAGGAATATACCGAGGAAGAAAGAAAACGCTTTGCGCATTACTACAATCGGTGCAAAAAGGAACCACCAAGGTTTAAAATTCTTAAAAGCGACCCAGTTCATCCAGAGATAGGACTGGAAGAAGCTGCTGACCCATTGACCGAAGTTAAAATGTTAGAGGCAATGGGAACACCCGATGGTGACTTACAAGTCTATCTGCTTGACCAAGTGGTTAAGACAATAAGTGGCTATGCTACTTCCAAAGGCATTGATACTAATAATGTGGTAAAATATTGCAATAATGCTATTGCTATACTCAATGGGATACAGCCACAAGACGAGATTGAGGGCATGCTGGCCGTTCAGATGATAGGTGTTCACAATATGGCAATGGAAACAATGAAAAGGGCTATGCTTGGAGACCAAGGTTTTGAGAGAAAACAGGTCAATGTAAATCAAGCAACCAAAATGCTAAGGACTTTTGTGGCACAGATGGAGGCATTGAAGAAATATAGAACCGGCGGCCAGCAAAAAATGATCGTTGAGCACGTCCATGTCAATGAAGGTGGACAAGCTATTGTAGGAACGGTGAATCAAGGGGGTAGGAAAAATGACAAAAACAGTGAATGAACCCCTAGCAAATAGAGAGAAAAATCCCATTTTATTAAAAAATGGTAATCCTCAGGGTAATCCTATGAACGCTCCTCGATGTGGGGCAAAGACTAGAAGGGGAATGCCATGCAGAGCACCAGCGATGGCAAATGGCAGATGCAGGATGCACGGAGGAAAGAGCACAGGCCCCAGGACGCGGGAGGGACTTGAACGGTCGAGGAAAGCAAACTGGAAACATGGGCTTTATTCAGCCGAATCAATAGCTGCTCGCCGATATATAAGACAGCTCTTTCGTGAGAGCCGAGAAATGATAGAACATGTAGAAAAGTCATCAAAAGCAAGACTTTCTTTTAGCATATCTCTATGTCGATTCCTGAAATGACTCCAGATTAAATGAGGCAAGTATGCACTGAACTGGACGCGGCTTTCCTGCCATGATTTTGTGGATATTTCAATATAAACACCAATTTCCCGGATTTGTGTACCTTGGATTCTAGCCAGAAAATCCCGATTTTTCGAGATAGGATTCAATGACCGTTCGTAAAAGGCTAAACCCACTCTTTATGAGAGGGACTAATCATGGGCAACTGTCAAGCCACTGGAATGCCAGAATGGCGTAGTCATGAAAGTCGGAGTCACCATCACAATCGAGATCGCCATCGCTATAGCCTCCAGGCGGCCCGATCCACAACCAGTCATTTGTAAATACATCAAGGTCAGAATACGTAACCAAATTGTCGAAGTCATAGTCTGCACAATTTGTGCAATCGTTCGGTGTTGTAAACAGCATAAATGACATGTCCTCGCCGTTACCCATCTGGTCTTTCAGAACCTGCCAATTCCAGTTGGCCGGGTCCTCCCACCAGCCTTTGACGGCATAATCGTTGAAGCTGTGTGGATGGTTTGTCCAACCCCACTCAAATTCAGGCTCACGTTGGACATATACAGCAACAATACTGATCCAATAGACGGCACTATTCTTTCGCTGATAAAACCAGTCGGCTTCGGGCAGCTTTACAGAATACCGAAACACCGGTTCTGCCGGCTTTGAACTCGGATATTTATCATAGCCGACGAGGACCTCGTCATAATCGTACGCTTTGTATTCCCATACGGGCTTGGCAGGATGGCTAAAACCAAGCGGAAATGGACGCGGTGAATCAGTCCAGATTCTGATCAAGAAGTAATCCGGTTTAATAGATGACGGTGCCACCGATTGCCACTGGCAGGCTTCGTATGTATATTTTATGTATGAGCCCCACCATACAATAGCAGTGACTGGAGTTCGTCTACGGCAGAGCCAATCATCACTCACCATCGGGGCGGGGTCTGGGACCAAATTGCCGCTCTTATCTTCTTTTGCCCACGAATTGACGTCCTCATAGAACGGCCAGTCCCTCAGTCCGGTAAAGGCCTGCTCCCATTTAACCCAACTGGGATCGGTGTCCAGAGCAAAGGCCACATCAAAACTCTCCTGCTCATATTTAATGGGAGTGACAGCATTGGGGTCGACGGTCATCGGCACGTGAATATCGTCATTAAGCAAAATGGTTACAGAGTCATCCATCCAGTGCCACGGTCGCGTTTTCCAGCCCCAGGGATACGTGACATCGCTGGTTTCGTACACCGCGCCAATGCTGATCCAGAAGATGTCATCAGCTGTCTGGTCAAGATGTTCACTCTGCAAGAAAAACTCTGTTCCGCTCAATTCAACGCTATGCTTAAAGCAGATGTCCGAAGGGTGCCGGGGGAAGAAGTCCTGACCCACCTGTTCTTCATTTACCCGTGAAAACGGCAGGTCAATTAACCACAGCAATTCGCTCGGGTGACTATAGGGCACACCACAGGGGTCGGCTTGTACATTACTCCAAAATCCGATACGCCAACCAATGGGTTGCGTCGGCGTCAGTTCCGGCTCGCCCTCCCAGCCATAATAAGAACCCCACCAGTGAACAGAAGTTACAGGCATGTCTCCAATGCAGCGATAATCGTCGGCCACCAGCTTCCAGACATTTGACCCCGAGTACGGCGTATAAGATTGCTCATCCCAGCCGCAATACACACGGGAAGTGAGAAGAAGGTCGGTCTCCACGGGCGGCTGTGACCATTTTGCATTCTTAACCTCGGGCTCAGCGCCGATGTCGAAATATATCCGGTAATCTTCAACCTCGCCATCTTCAGCCGGGCCGTCGAAGCTCAGTCCCCCACCGGTACTGAACCGAAAACGCGCATAAATCGGCACTGCGACAGCCGCGCTGCTTGGCACCTCGAAATGAAGTGTGTTTAATCCCGCCGCCAAAGGCTCAGACGTGAAAATCCGGTCGTACGTCTCCAGCCAGCTCCCGTCAGCGTCGAAGTCAATCCATGCGTCGAGAAATCCCTCAACACTTGCTGTCACACCTACCGTCACGATATGCCCAACCTCAAGCGGCCCAAAAAAGGCAACGCCATCTTCATCGTCATTGCCATCGTTGTCATCGCCAAGTGCATCCGTATCCGGCTGGCCGTTGATTTCTGAGTCAACGCCACTTCCCAGATAAACTCCATCCACTACCACATGCCGCGCGCCGAAGTTCAACAGAGTCAGATACGGTGGATTGGGCGCATCACCAAAGTCAAGCTCCTGAGGCGGTCTCGGCACGTCCATTATCACAAACGCCAGATCGATGGGCCCACCAAACCAGGGGTCCAGTATCGGCTGCCATGATGGGATTCCAATGTTGTACCAGACAGCTACATCGTTGAAGTTCTTATCCGTTTCTTTCCAGCCAAGCTGCCCACCGTTGACATCAACGTCGGTTATGACCAGCCAGTAAATCTCGCCGGCCTGCTGCGTAAAGGGGCTGGCAATGTCCGTGATATCAATCTGACACCACTGGTCGTGGTCATGGGCGATGGCGTTCGGGCCGTTCGGTTCGTACCAGCCCTGCCAGTTTGGGTTCATGGGCTCGACCGTCAGTTCGCTCGCATTGAACTCGCGCTCCCACAAAACATCCTTCGGCCGACTGTAAGCTAAACCCGCCGGCTGATCCGAGTATATCTTCACCCGCATCCCGTTGATACTACCTACCACATTTTCCTTCCACGATGCCCACAGCCGAATGTCCTTCACCGGCCCCGTCTCGGTGCACCGCCAGTCGTCACCCAGCATCACACTGCCGTCGAAGTCGATGTCAAAGCCGTTGGTCTTCGGAGTCTGGGCCCAGTGCATGTTGTATAGCGACGTTGCAAGGAAGATTTCTATGTCATGCCCGTCATAGCTCCACCAGACAACATTGCGCCCAGAGATCGCCGGTTCCTGCCCCCCGTACGTATCGTCGGTCAGTTGCGTCACTGTTCTTCCGTCGTAGAATTGGATATGCCAGCGAGGCGTACCTTGGCTTTCCCAAACGGCATATGACCCATCAATATCAACCCAAAGGTCATTGTAGCTGTTGCTCGTCACCTGTGTCACCGTGCTGCCGTCATAATACAAAACCTCATAGTCACCGTCGTTTATTGTCCAGGCAATGTTACTCCCGGATATCTGCGGCCATCTGTCTTCATAGCTGTTGTGCGACACTTGCGTGGTGCTAACTCCGTCATACAGCATCACCTCATAATCACCACCATCCCACTGGATCCACGCGATATTCGAGCCCGATACGCTGGGATCAATGTCATGTACGCTATTGTTTGTGAGCTGTGAGATCACCCCGCCCTCACAGTGATAAATCTCCCCATCCGTACCGGAAGGAGGAGTGCTTCTCCACACAATGTGTGAACCGGATATCCGAGGGCTCGAATCCAGCCAGTCGTTGTCCGTCAAACGCGTAATCGTATTGCCGTCATATGAATATATATCAAACCAGTTGGCATTGTCCTCGTCAAAATGGCGCACCCAGACCACATTCGAGTTGGAGATATCCATCCTGTCATCGTCAACGCTGTTGTTCGTTACCTGCGTGACAGTGCTCCCGTCATAGTAGAATATCTCATAGTCCTCTCCGTCATACTGCTGCCAGACTGCATGCGAGCCCGATATTTGGGGAGCGCCATCAAAGGCGCTGTTATATGTCAGCCTCGTCGTCGTGCTTCCGTCGTAAAAGAAAATCTCCCACCCGCCCCCAACTCCAGCCTCCCCAACCCAAACGACATTCGAGCCCGAGATGTCGGGGATGGCATCGTCGTAATCCGTGTCGGTTATCTGCTTCACTAACCACCATTCCGAATAATCGCCGGCAGCTGGGCCGACAGAAACAAAGGTCACCAGCAACACCGTTGTTACTGCCCAAAGGTTCTTATTGGTTGCAGCTTTCATTTCA
>JAUWLI010000232.1 GCA_030613765.1 Phycisphaerae bacterium | reverse complement strand
CCGCCCATCGCACACGCCCAGCTTTTCTTACGTGCCTGCTCACCGGTTCCAAAGTCTGCTGCTTCAGACATGTTAAGATTGTACTTACCTTGCGCTCGTTTCCAGGCACTAACCATACCTTTATGCAAAGCATCAGCGGTTGGCACATTATACTGGATAGCAAACTGATCAATGTTCGGCTCATCTGCAAACTCGGAGAAATCCAGCCCATTGAGTTTATGCACGGCTATCACATGACCATAATCATCAGCAGCACGAATCTGTGCCGCTATATTTTTCACTCGTTCAACGCTGAGCGCTTCCTGGTATTCTTCCGCGATACACCATATCAGGTTCTTATGGTGCTCGAATCGGTCAACGATTGCGTGGATAAAATCTCCCTCATCTGTGCCCACCTTATCACCCGTTTTCCATATCCGTGCACTATCGTCATAGAAAAAGAAATAGATGACAATGTCATTTTTATCCATTTCTGTAAACCATACTTCCCACTGCTCGAGCACCTTTGCGTTGATACCTTTGACAGGGTCGTTGTTTACAAATGGATTGTGTGTTTTGTCGCCGTCGCCGCCGTGTGAGCGCACGGCCATCATGTAAATACAGTTAGCGCCGGTCCTTTTTAGTTTCTCAATCAGCTCCATTTGGTCGCCGTTGCGAGTTCCATCAGGATTTAACTTACCGCGATAAAGGAAATCTTCCGGGTCTCCGGGCCCGCACATAAAGAATGGTCCGCGCCCATTGCGTTTAAGCCATTGTGGATGCTCCGGATCGACAATTACCTGACCCCTCCGGGCCCTGGACTTTCTAACAGGATTCCCCGTCAAACGCGTTCGCTCATCGCTGCCGAAGTTGCCAACAGCAATCGCCCAATCGGAGACGTAAGGGGCCTTCCACACGTGCTTCTTATTGCTAAGTGCACGGACCCTGGTTTCCTGGTACGCCTTTTTGGCATCCACGGCTACTGCTTCTCCCTTTCCCGCCAGCTTCGATAGGTCCAAACGAATCGAATCCGCATCTTCCTTGTAGAAGACGTAGTGCCTGCGGTCGGATGTTCTAAGGCAGTACCCATCCGTCAGGCTGTTGTCCGGCAACATATCCAGCAAAAACCGTCCCTTCCAGAACTCGCTCGCGCAGCGCAACTGCTGCGGCTTTGGATAAGGATATTCGCTCTTGGGATAAAACCCCCAGAAGCACCCCATGCCACCTGCCATCGTCAGCTTCCACAGGAACCGCCGCGTACCGTCCATACTCAAATCACCGTTACGCAAGTACGTGTGTCGTTCCTCATACAGATGCGGCCGTTTCCTGTCAGAGTTCAAGTCCTTCCGGATTTGCTCATACTTCCTTACGTCGTACTTGCTGTACGATATGACATCGAGTTCCGTATTGGCTCGTCCCCGTCCGCACAAAAGATGTCGCCAGCCCATATGCTTGTGCATATACGCAGCCCACTGCCGCAGGTCCTCCTCGTTAGTCCACTCCTGCAGATCAAATCCGTAACCCATCGTCCAGCCCGGCAGCGGACCCAGCCTCGCAGCAATGTAGCGCTGCAAACGCTTGTCCGGCCCCCCGTTCTTGCCTCCAACGCCTATCGGCGTCCACTTTCGCGCCTCATCTCCCCACGCCCAGATATGCACTCGACAGCCCTGTTCGCCAGCAGTCGCAATAACCTTCTCCAGTATCTCAAACGTCTTCGTGTCCGGGTCCCGGCTTTTGTGGTCTGTGTACTTCGGCGTACCCAGGTTGAACCAATTATTATTTACGTGAACAAAAATCGTATCGAATCCGTGCCTGCCCGCATCATCAAGGTACGCCTGGACCATCTTCCGGTCACTAAATGTCTCGAACGACTCCCACCTCGGAAAACGATGCCCATTCATATAAGCATTGAACCGATAAGCCTTCATCTTGCCTTCATTTCCAACCTGTATCGCAAACTTATTCCCTTGCGTCGTCAGAAAGCCCTTGATATTGGGATTCGGATTCGGCTTAATTGTCACCGTCCCACTGCGTCCATCTAAATCAGGAACCTCACTTTTGGTTGTGAAAGTCCACTTACCCGTCCGCGTGCCTGTGAACCGAAACTTCCACGTCTTATCTTTGTCATAGAACATCTCTGTGGTCCGCTTTTCACCACTGTCCGAATGAGTAAAAGTAGCCGTCGCCATCACATCGAACAGATTCCCCGAACCCGAAACACTGTCCACACTCCACTCCAGGCACTTCCACATAAATCCTTCTCTTTTACCAAAATCCTCACCTCCGCTTTTGGTACGTTTACTCAACGGATTCTTTGGATTTGATCTCGCTGCCTCCACGAGCAACTTTAGAGCCCGGTTTACCATTTTGTTTCCGAGTATTTTCGCATCATTCCAGCTCACAATCAAATCCAGGCTCGGCAAAACCACCATAGCCCGTATGTCCCCATGTCCAAAGCATCCATACACATCAGCGGGAACGTCCGGCCAATCGCGCTTCCCATCACGACCAACACCGTTTACCCACCATGCGTAACTATAACTGCCGTTGTGGTCACACTGGTTATTCCCCCCGCCGATAGAGCGCTGCCCGCTAATCATCTCTGCTGACTTACCCTTCGTTCGTGGAATTGTAGTAGGCAGCGGATTCGCCACAGCCGTACTTGCGTGCTCAGCACTGATAAGCTGCTTGCTTTTCCATTTGCCCTTGCGCAAATATAAAAGTCCAAAACGCGCAAAGTCACGGGGCGAAATCGCCAATCGGCCGGGGCGATTACCGGTTCCAAACGCCATGAAAGTCGGATTATCCTGACATTGAAGAACGCTGGTAAGTTCAGGATGTAAAACATCTGCATCTACTGTCTTCCATGTGGTTCCATATACCCTCAAAAATAGCGTATCGAAAAATAGTGCCATATTATAGTCGCTGTAATCGAAGGCCCGCCCCGGTTGCTCCTGCACTCCGTAACACGAGATTTGGTTACACAGATGCCTCCATGTAATTTTGCGGTCCTTGAAGCTCAGCGATTTGTTTAGCGAATTAAGTCCTGGCTCAAATTTTGCAACCGGCTCCTCAATACTCTTCAGCCTGCCTTTCTCCACAGCCGCAAATAAAAAGTGCGTGTAAACAGGTTTTACTGCCGATGCAACATCTTTTCGCCTGCTCGCATCGCCCCAGGTATAAACCATGTACCCGTTACGCACAACGCAGCCAAATCCCCCGGCGTAATCGCTTAACACTTTCAATTTATTTGCATCCAGTCCGACCTCATCAGGTTTCTTGACCTCCCATTGCTTTCGTGGATACACCGGTTTTATTTCGCCCGCTTTTGATTCGATAATTCCCAGGTGTGCACTAACTAAGAACGCTAACAGCAATATCCGTCTTTTCATCTTAAACTTCTCCTTTCTAAAACAAAGCCTATTTTCATCTTTGACAAACCGAATCTAATGTTCGCACCTCACATTAAACGAAGTTTTTTAATGCGTCAAAACAAAAACTGCCCCGCAAGGCCCTGCCAACTTAATACGCTATATGACTTTCTCCGCTTTCGAGTAGCGTTCATGATTGATTAC
Source organism: Phycisphaerae bacterium (assembly GCA_030613765.1). The sequence goes on along the minus strand of JAUWLI010000232.1, from coordinate 1,637 downwards.
AATCTTCACCTTCGCAAAATACGAACAATATCTGGTTGCTGTTTTCTTCAAATCGTGGTAACAAAGGCTCCTGAATTAATATGCCTGAACCAGACAAAAAATATCGCATCTTCATAAGTGCCGCCGAACCGAGCGCCGACGCTCATTGTGCAGGTTTGATAACTTCTTTACAGCAGAGAGGTTACGATATTGAATTCGTCGGAATGGGCGGCCCCAAAATGGCCTCGGCCGGGTGCAGGCTTCTGGAAAGCACTACCGGTAAAGCTGCAATGATTTATAATGCATTTAAACAAGTATTTCATTATTATGGTTTGTTAAGGCGCATAAGGAGCTTTTTTAAAAACAATAAGGTCGACCTGGTTATCGTCTGCGATTCCCCCTCCTTCAATTTCCACGTCGCAAAAGCAGCAAAAAGTGCCAACATAAAGACTATTTTCTACGTTGCCCCTCAGCTTTGGGCCTGGGGCGGCTGGAGAATTCGCAAACTTCGAAAATATTGCGATAAACTTTGTTGCATACTCCCATTCGAGCGGGATTGGTTCGGCCAAAGAGATGTAGAGACTGTTTTCGTAGGCAATCCACTGTTCGATGAATTAAATATTGAACCGGCCGGCCACAGAAGAGACTATGCAGATTTCAAGCCGGCAAACGCTCGAATTGCCTTTATGCCCGGCTCGCGACCCGCCGAGATTAACACACTCTGGCTCCCAATGCAGCAGATAGCAGCCCGATTAAAGAAAAAGTATCCCTCAATGACGTTTGTCACTGTCGCTGTGGACGCTGAGCGGGAACAGATTCTAAAAGAAAAACAAATTCCCGGCTTCGAATGTAAATTTTCTATTGGCTCGGTTAATGAAACTGCCGGCTCTTCTGACTTTGCAATTGTAGCAAGCGGCAGTGCCACTCTGGAGGTCACCGCGGCCGGCTGCCCTATGGTGATAATGTACCAATCGAGCAGGATTTTGTGGCATCTGCTTGGGAGGTGGCTGATAAAACCAAAGTACCTCTCGCTGGTAAATATTCTGGCCGGCAAAGAATTGGTGCCCGAATTCATGCCGTACTTTACCTCAATAGATCCGATTGCCGAAACCATTGAGCATCTCCTGGAGGACAGCGACAGGCTAACTCAAATCAGCGGAGATCTGATTAAACTAACCGGGCCGTTAGCCCGGAAAAAAGCATCTGATGAGGTCGCAAATATAGCCCTCGAAATGTTGCAATGAGAACTATTCCATTCCGAAAGCCCTCGGCTTTATGCCGAGGGTACATAATTCTATTCCATTCCTTAAGCCCCGCCACCTGTGTGTCATTCGAGTTGTAGGGTGGGGCTTGCCCCACCATTTTTCAATCAGGGGTAGGGTGTGCACCGCACACCATTTCTAAATTCTTACTTCTAACTTCGAAATTCCTTGTTCGATATTCATTCAACGTCATTCCGAGCTGTAGGGTGGGGCTTGCCCCACCATTCTTCAATCATCGGTAGGGTGTGCAAAATTCGTTTTTGCACACGCGGTAAATCTCAACCCTTGTCATCCTGAGCGAAGCGAAGGATCTGGCAATCAAATGTAATTAATCTCTCCGTGTCATTCTGAGCGCAAGTAGCCTTTATAGGGAAGAAGGATTTTATGTAGAAATGC
>JAUWLI010000040.1 GCA_030613765.1 Phycisphaerae bacterium | reverse complement strand
AGCCGAGACGCAGGAGCCAATCGAGATACCGGAACCAACCGAAACCCCGGAGCTTGCTATGACACCGGAGATGGCTGAGACTCCAGAGCCAACCGAGACGCCAGAACCAATCGAGACACCTGAACCAACCATGACGCCGGAGCCAACTGAGACACCGGTGCCGTCTGAGAGTCTGGAACTGATTGACACGGCAGAACCAGCTATGATGCCGGAGTCAACTGAAACGCCGGTGCCGTCTGAGAGTCTGGAGCTGATTGATACGTCAGAACCTGCTATGATGCCGGGGTCATCTGATAGTCTGGGATTAATTGATACGTCGGAGCCTGCTATGATACCGGAGCCAATTGATACATCAGCGGCTGAAAGCGACCTAAGTAGTGCAGATACCGCTATAGTCGGCGAAGGAACAGATACCTTCGAGGAGATGGACACCGGATTACAGGCAACAGATGATACTGTAATAGAGGCCAAAGACACAACGACTGAAACATCACTTCAGGAGATCGAAGAAGATGTAAACCTGGATAGTTTCGGCAGTGGCTCAGGTTTATTAGACCTCTCGCTGCAGGCTGACGATACTTCATTAGGCGGCATTCTAGACGAGATTTATGCACCCGAGGCAGCTGAAGGCCAGCAGGTCGCCGAAACAACTGGCTCAGCAGTGGAAATGGATGCTGAGGCGGCTCAAATGATGACCGACGAGTTTACCGCCCCGGGAACAATCCGAGCGGTACCGGCATTAGCTCAAGGGTATATCGAGCCGGAGCCTGATACGATGAGTAATGCGCTCGGTTTTATGCTGTTTCTGCCCATACTGGCCATCCTTTACACAGCGATTGTGGCAGTGACAGGCTTCAGTGATATTATGCCTTCAATTCGGGAAAAGGTCCAGGGTTCAATCTGGTATATCGCCGGCGGTGCTGTTGTAGTGGCACTCTTGATACTCGGGATCGCTTTTATGCTCGGTGGCAAACCTGCTACAGCCGACAAAAAGAAAAAAGCTAAAAAAGGCAAGAAAGCCAAAGAAGCCCCTGAAGCCCAAGAGGAAGAGACCGTTTAGAAACCACCCAAGAATTTGCTCCCCTTCGACTTTGCTCACCGCAGGCCCTGAGCCAAGCTAAGGAGCTGGCTATCGCATTGAATTGACCCTCCTCACCATCAAACCGTACACCTTCGTGCCTTTGTGTCTTCCTGGCATAAAAATTAGAAAGAAGTAAACTTAAGCGAAAATATATGAGTAAAACTTTCTAAGCAACCACAGTATGGATTTGTTATCAAATGGCAAGATTAAGGAGAAGCCGTGAATAAAAAAGTAATTATTCGTTGCGTTTTAGCTTCATTTGTAATTCTTTTTCAAACAGTAGCATCCAGCGCTGGCCAGCCGGTCGTTCTAAAATTTCCGGAATACGACATTGTGATCTATGGCGGTACTTCTGCAGGTGTTATTGCGGCCGTTCAAGCCGCCCGAACGGGAAAGACTGCCATTATCGTCTGCCCGGGTAAGCATCCCTTCGGTTTTTTCGACATTTATGTGGAATACAACAAAAAGCGGGACAATATTGCCGGATGGAGGCCAGTTTTCCGGATAACCCATATACCAGCCATTCATGATTACTTTGGTTTGGGGTCCGGCATATTCGTTCAGTCTCTCACGGCAGATATACTGATCCACTTGCGGCAGGAACTGCTTGGCCGCGAGGCTTTGAATATAGTCGCCGACGTTAAATCGCTTCTTGAAATCATAAGTCAAAATGCCGTAGTTTATAAAAAAATTCTCCGGATTTCACTACTTTAAGGTTCTTGATACAACGTTATGTAAGTGGTCAACCACTTCTTGACCTGAAACCACCTGAATCCGCCTTTAGGCCAATCAGTTGTCATCGATCCGGAACAGTTCGCTATCATAATTATGCTTGTTCTGATTCCACCAGGCAAGAGCCTGTTTATGACTCTCAAATTCCTTGTCGATAAGGAAATCCAGGGTCTCGTTGACAACCTCACGAAAGTCAGCATCTTCATCCTTGAGGCCCTCAATCAAGATATCCACCGCCTTGTGGTTGGCTGAAAACTCCAATTCGGCGACGACAAGGTGCTTGATGTCATCGTGAGCAGAAGAAATGCCTTCTTCCATGACGTCGTATCTGACATCGTCCTGGCGTTCAACGGCAACCTCAAGTGCGGCCGTTCGTACGTCCCTGGAAGTATCGCCCAAAGCTTGAATAAGCAGGCGGGTGATCCCGGGATGATTGATATCGGCAAGGTCTCTTACTGCCTCCTCGCGAATCTGGGGCTCCTCATGGGCAAGAGCGTCCTCTATTGTGGAAAGAGATTCACGGCTGTTCTGGCTTGTGCTTATCTCCTCTGCTGAACCTGAACTCAGCCTACCGTTTTCCGGGGCCGGATACTGAGGCTCTTCGTTCTTTGCAATCTGCGATTGCGTTTCCTCACTTTGCTGCTCATCCTCACTCTTTGTGGAGCAGCCGAGGAATATCAGAAGCAACGCCGCAAAGCAAACCATAATGTTGTATATCGAAGACTTACCCATTAGACCTATACTTTCATTGTATTCTTTGAAAATCCGAGTAACATATTCTAATACTCTTGCCGAGACTCTGCAACAAGGGAAAAAAATACAGCCTGTGGTTCTGCATTTTTTCACGCTCCCTCGATTGAAACCTCACTATTGGTCTGATAATAGCTGTTTTTGGCATAACAGAAGCACATCAATGCACTCGTTTATCCAGCATGCCGCCTGAAAGAGTCAAATAACCGTGATTTTGCCCTTGACATAAACGCAAGGTGATGATATTATATAGTGGTCCTAAATCGAACTATGCGAATGTCGCAGATTGGGACATGAATATCGAAGTGACTTTTTGGATGGAGGTAGCAGAATGAAGAATCTATTAATGTTTTTGATTGTACTTGCGTTTTGCCTGCCAGGTTACGGCGAGGTACTCGTGTACAAGTATAGCGATCAGATCGATTTCTTTGACATTGTCGAGATAATCGAACCTGACGACACCAATGATCCCAATGTGTACAACTGGGATGTGTTGATTAAGGACCGGTTGAAAGCCTATTTGGTTATCGACGCCAATTACAGCGACTTTTCAATTGAGGATGCAGCCCTGATCGCTTATTGGAGTAACAAGGGATCGGCAACCACAGGCAACCTGAAGGGAAAATTCCAGGAGACTATTGAACTTGACAATTTGGAACTTGTTAAAACCACGGAATATCACAACAAAAACAAGAATGTGTACAGGTGGATTTTCGTTGATGCTCAGGACTGTGCGGACAACCCGGAGATATTGATGGTGGCCGGTAAGGCACGCATCAGTGATATAGGATTCGGTTACAAAGACAAGCGGGAAATTGCTAAAAGCATGAAAGGCTATGTTCTAGGGGACAGCACCAACACGGGCAGTGAAATCGGGCAACTTCAGATGGGCAGAGTTGCGGCAAGATTCAACAAGACGTGGACAAGAATAGCAAACGCCGACCCGAATCATGGAGGCTTCGGCGGCGATTTTCATGAGTTTATCAGTACACTCGAAACGGATCGTAAGACTATTACAGGCTATCTCAAGAAAAGAGGGTACGGCCATACAGATGATAACGGGATGCTCGATGCTCCGGAATGGGTGGACGTCAATGATAGCAATATCAATAAACTCTTCCTGGACTGGACAGATATTCCCGGGGCGAAAAAGTATTCGGTTGATATTGAGGGGACTATTACATACTTCGACCCCGACAGTGATACAAGACATGACATCGAAGTTGAACTGAGTTTTGGCACAAGCGACCGAACAGATGGTGGTTCAATGAAAGACTCAGATTTGACCATTTCTATCTCGAAGTGGGACTATCCAGTTATATACGCCTTATTCGACCATGGTGTGGATCCGATAATTCTGAGAAACCTCAGGGCCTGGCAGTTTGTCGGCAGAGCTAAAGTCAAAGCTCTCAATCCCGGCAAGGGCAGTGGAAGACAGAACCATCCCTTCTCTGACTGGTCGGACGAGTTTGAAGTCATATGGAATGCACCTGAATAGAGCCGAAAGCACCTATTGGATCGTGTCGGGGCTGCTATATAGTGGCCCCGTTTTCATTACGCCTGAAAAACCTGAAAGCCGCCGGAACTCAACAAGGGCAATACTTCTCTTTTCAGAAATGGGGTGATGTCCGGTCGTTGCCGCAGTAAAATGTTACCAAAAACTGGAGGCATACGATGTTGTCGTCTTTTGTGCATTGTGTGCCTTTTCGTGGCTAAAAAATTAGAAAGCTATCGCGCAGCGATTCCACAATTTTACATTGTTTGCCCCCTTGTTTAGAATGCCTTATATTCTAAGGGGGTCCATTTTAATCTTTGATTTTTAATTTCCCCTCCGCCCACCAGTACTTCATACCAAAGGCTTTCTCGAAACCCATTTCTGAGGTTTTTAGTTATTTTGAAAAATCTTAGGAAAAAAGCATCAACATTTTTTGGTTCAGAAACGGCATATATACAGACAACTCGGATTATTTGGCTAACTATCGAGAGCGTAAGAGCGTTTCCCGGCTTGAATTGACGTAAATACAGCCAAAAATGGCTTGAATAAGGCAGGGGATTTTAATATAATGGTTTATATAGCATAAACACCAATTTCGGAAAGGAGACCAATCATGAAAACGAAAGTTATAGCAATTTTAGCGGCGGTAATGTTTCTTCCGGTATCTCAGGTGCAGGCGTTGCTGGATATTTACAGCGATGCCGTGATTCAGGAAGGCGATTATTACGACACAGTTGTGAACGTATATGATACACCGCCAGACCATACAACCGTTGATATGACAGGCGGCTTCGTTCATAATCTCAGGTCATACGATTCGAGCATTATTAATATGACCGGCGGCGAGATACTTACGTTGGAAGCCTATAACACCAGCATCGCTAACGTATCTGGCGGGGAAGTGTATAGTCTCCAGGCTTTGGATTTCGCTACAGTGAACCTTTATGACACTGGTATTGTCTCCTCTCTTTCTGCCAGAAATGACTTTGGCACGGCAAACATATATGGAGGGAACGCGGCTTGGGTGAGTGCGTTAGAATCGGGCACTGTCAATATTTATGGTGGTGTAGTATCTGATTACATGTCGGCACCTGACGGTACAATTAACGTTTTCGGCTATGACCTCTTAAAAAATAGCAGCGGCGGAAATTATGGGTTCGGTTTTGTAAACGGTTACTGGGATGATGGTGCTTCATTCTATATTCATCTGCTTTCTCCGGAGACCTATTCAAACATAAACCTGATTCCAGAGCCAGCCTCGTTATTACTTCTCCTACTCGGTTGTATTCTCTTAAAACGAAAGAGATAACTGACATTAACATGTATTCGAAGTGAAAGGAGTCATTACTATGCATTCAACAAAACAAATCCCATCATTACAATCAATAATCCTGTCTCTTTTAGTCACCTGCTCTGCTCAAACTGCTCACGCCAAATCGGTTTATGTAATCACCAATCATGGGGCCAGCATCATTAAAGCGTATGATATTCAGAATGACCAGATACAGTATCAGGCAACCGCAGAGAATTTACCGGGTCAAGGTTTAGGTGCCGTCGGCCTGGCCCTCGACCCCGATTCTCAAATTATATTTATTACCTACGAAAACTCAGAAATAATAGATATGTTGAATGCCAAGACGATGATTTATAAACAAAACCAGGTAACAGTGCCCGGGGCCGCCGGCTTAGCAGGTATCGCCTTTGACAAGAGTAAGCAAAAACTCTACGTTGTTGACAGGGAGACTAATAAACTTTACGTCTACTTGTGGAATCCAGTTGCAAAAACACTGATCCTCGAGGGTGGCACATATAAAAGTCTCGATTACGGTATGGCTATGGGTATTGCATTAGACTCCACAAATAACCACCTGTATGTCACTGATGATACATCCACAATTCATTATTACGACACAAATGACCCAAACTTTGGCCATAAAGGGAGTATTGGCCTCAATAAAGAAGCTGTGGCCATCGATATTGACCAGGCAAGAGGCTGTCTCTATGCCGGCGATTACAGGAGACACAAATATCTTATAAAGTACAAACTCAACGGCAACCCCAACGACCCCAATACGATGATAGAGAAGAACATTGACCCAGGTTCAGAAGGAGCATACGTCATAGACCTCGGTGTAGACCAGGAAACAGGATTGGTTTATGCTACTACCTTTCGTTACGGATCTTGGGGAGGGTTCGGAGGTGCAATCGAGGTTTATGACACATCGAGCTGGACACCGGATGCAAACGAGATAATTAGCCCAAACGACATCGAAACAAATGATATCTCCGGACCAGCCGGTGTCGCAGTCGGTGGGTTTTACAAGCCTCCTGTTTTCGACCTTGTCAAAGATGACAACGACGTCGATTGTGCTTCGCCGCTGATTAGCGAAGCCGAACATGAGCTTATGGGGTCCCCATATAACTGGCTTTACTATAATATTCATTATGACGCCAACGGATTTGCCGACACCAACGTAATAATCACAGACCATCTGCCTGATGATGTGAACTATATCTCATCGTCATCGGACCCCTGCGGCTACTATGACCCCAACTGGCATACGGTTACCTGGTATATCGGTGATATATCGGCCTCGGATTCCAACACCTTGTGGATACAGGTCGGAGTTAATTACGACGCCAGGCCCGGCGAAACAATTATTAATCTTTGTGAAATGGAAAGTGACCGGTACTACACATTCACGACATGGCCTACTGATATTTGCTGTTCTGGCGGAGATATAATCTACGTAGACGCCGATGCCAATGGTCTTAATAACGGAACGTCCTGGCTCAATGCCTACGAAGATTTACAGGATGCTTTCCCAGGCGCCACCAACTGTGACTGTAACCAAATCCGGGTGGCGCAGCAGACGTACAGGCCTACAGATATAAACGATACGAGCGCTCGCCCGATTTCCTTCGAGCTTGTCAATAACGTCGCCCTCTATGGCGGGTTCCCGCCCGGCGGGGGAACCTGGAACGCACGCAATCCGAATACCTACGAAACTATTCTCAGCGGCGATATAGCAGTGCCAAACGACCAGTACGATAACAGCTACCACGTCGTAAAATGTGTGGACGTCAATAACGCCGTCCTCGATGGCTTTACAATTACGGCCGGAAAGGCTAATGGTTCAGGTGATGATGGGTATGGGGGCGGAATATATTGTAAGAATTCCAACAACCTCGCCTTAACAGACTGCAATGTCAGCGTTAATTCAGCTTCCAATGGTGGAGCACTATATAATGAATCTTCCGACCCGAACATAACAAACTGCATTTTCAGTAACAATCTTGCAAATTCCGCTGGCGGCGCAATATACAATATAAATTATTCAGAACCGAATATAACTAACTGCATTTTCAGTGGAAATAAAGCGAACGTTGATGGCGGCGGGGTATATAACACTTCTTCCATTCCGAAGATAACTAACTGCATTTTCAACGGTAATACAGCCTATGATTACGGAGGGGGTATGGTTAACTCCTATGAACTGTGTTTTGAGGCCTTAAAAATTGTGAAAAATTTAGGAAAAATAATCAACATTTTGTAATTCAGAAACGGCTTATATATAGACACGTCGGATTATTAGGCTGACTATCAGGAGTGTAAGAGCGTTTCCCGGCTGTAATTGCCGTAAATGCAGCCGGAAATGGCTTGAATTAAGCCTTGAATTTTGGTATTATGAATAATAACAATAAATTAGAAGGGGAAAAGCTATGAAAGCTCAAAAACCACGAGGGAGAGAGGAAATTCTTACCGCGCGCATTGCGTCCATTTTGGTATTCGTAATTCTACTATTATCAGCCCCTTTAGCACAGGCGTTACCGGTAGATAAAGACTTTACCTCCAGCGGCCAGATACTCCCCGGTGAAGAGTGGAACAACGTCTCCATCTATAATGACGCTACAATAGTTGATATGCTCGGCTTAAACCTAAATGAAGGAGCTATATTATGACTACTCGACAAACGCAATCAATTCTTGTATTGACAATTCTCGGAATCTCGGTTTTTGTTGCTCACCCTGTGTTTGGAGTACCTCATGACTATGAGGTTATTATTGTGGGCGCTCTCGGGGATGAAGATAGTTATGCTTATGGTATAAACGATTATGGACAGGTTGTGGGGGAATCAACTACAGAAGATGGTTATAGGCACGCATTCTTGTGGGAGGATGGTGTGATGACAGACCTTGGGGTGCTCGGAGTGCAACCCAAAGGACTCGAAACAAGCAGGGCGACGAGTATAAGCAATTCGGGAGATGTGGTAGGCTATTCATGGTATAAGGGCCCAAGTGGTGAATGGGTGCACGCTTTTCTTTGGGAAAGTGGCCAGATGCGTGACTTAGGTACGCTTGGAGGGATAAATAGTTATGCTACTGCTATCAACAATCGAGGGCAAATAATCGGCTATTCAACAAAATCAATTGTAGATATGCGAGCATTTCTCTGGGACAGTGGCACCATGATAGATATAGGTACTCTTGAGGGAGGGGCCACCTTCGCATACGCCATCAATGATAGCGGACAGGTCGTCGGGGCGTCTGCTGTGGGCGACGGATACCACGTCTTTCTGTGGGGAAACGGTGAGATGTCCGACCTTGGAACATTCGGATGGAAATCGGGCTACGCAACCGGAATTAATAATAGGCGCGAGATAATCGGGGTATCTTTCTTTAAGACGGGAAGCTATCGCGAGCATAGTTTTCTCTGGAAGGATGGTGTAGTCACCGACCTTGGTGCGCTTGAGGAAAATTTTGGATGGAGCCATGCGGCCGCCATTAATGACTCGGGCCAAGTGGTTGGTACTGCCGAGGTTCGTTGCTCTCATGGCTCCACTTCGCACGCTTGGTTGTGGGAAAACGGTGAAATGTTTGATCTTCACAATTTTTTCCAAGCGGGTGTTCATGCAACTCGTGCTCGCAACATCAACCATTCTGGCCACATAGTTGGTTATGCTGAGATATATGGGACGTACCGCGGATTTATTATGATACCCGTGATCGAAGCTGATACTGACATTGACCCCGACACAGTTAATCTGGCAAACAAAGGCAAATGGGTTACATGCTATATCTGGCTGGGGGAAGACTATGATGTCGGCGAGATAAACCCTGATAGCATATTGCTTGAAGAAAACATTAAGCCAGCTTGGATCTGGTTCGATGAAGAAGCCCAAGTTGCAATGGCCAAGTTCAAGCGCTCAGTGGTTCAAGATATTTTGTATGTTGGTGAGCTCGAGCTAACAATAACCGGTGAGTTGATGGACGGAACTGTCTTTAAAGGAACAGATATAATTAAAGTGCTCGATAAAGCTCACAAAAAGAAATAGATTTACTCGATGTTTTGTTTAAAAAGGAACATTTCTAAGGAGATTAAAGTGTTTCTCGGAAAGAGACTTATTCGTATTTCATTAATCGTTATCATCCTCGCCATTCTCAGTGGCACAACACTGGCCAAGTCGGTATACGTAATCACTAATATCGGTGCCGGCACCGTCAAAGCGTATGATATCCAGGATGACCAGATACAGTATCAGGCAACCGCAAAGAATCTACAGCGTCACGGTGATGGTGCGGTTGGCCTGGCCCTCGACCCCAATTCACAAATTCTTTTTGTTACCTACGAAAGCTCAAACATCATTGAATTGCTAAACGCCAAGTCAATGATTTCTGAAGAAAAACCTGTAACTATTTACGGAGCGACAGAACTGGCTGGACTTACCTTCGACCAGGAAAAACAAAAACTCTATGTTGTCCACAGGGAATCTAATAGACTTTATGTCTACTTGTGGAATCCAGTTGCAAAAACACTCACTCTCACTGGTGGCACTTACAAAACATTGACTAATATTTACCACGCTTATGGCATAGCTCTTGATGAAAGCACAGAACAACTGTATGTCACTGATGCTTCAAGTACAGTCCGTTATTATAACACAAATGACCCAAATTTCGGCTATAAAGGAAGTATAGATATAGTCGTAAATGGTAATGCCAGGGAAGCGGTCGGTATAGCTATTGATTCGGAGAATCGGTATATGTATACAGGCTCATTTGAAGGTAATTATGGTCGGCACACATACCTGGTAAGGACAGATATAAATGACATTAATAATCCCTCTTTCGCTGAAAATGATATTGACGCATTCGTTATTGGAATTGCTGCAGATAATGATACGGGCCTTGTTTACATCACAACATACGACTCCACCATAGAGGTCTATAATCCCAACAACTGGCCGGCAGAGCCCTGTGATGTTGAAACTTCAGGTATTTCGGGACCGGCCGGTATCGAAGTCGGTGGACTATACAAGCCTCCTGTTTTTGACCTTGTCAAAGATGACAACGACGTCGATTGTGCTTATCCCTGGAATATGATTGATGAGAATTATCTTGTATATAACATTTACTATGACGCCAACGGCTACGCCGACACCAACGTAATAATCACAGACCATCTGCCTGCTCAAGTGAACTATATCTCATCGGACCCCTGTGGTGTTTATGATTCCAACTGGCATACGGTTACCTGGGATATTAATGATATATCGGCCTCGGATTCCAACACCTTGTGGATACAGGTCGGGGTTAATTACGACGCCAGGCCCGGCGAAACAATTATTAATCTTTGTGAAATGGAAAGTGACCAGTACTACACTTTCACGACATGGCCTACTGATATTTGCTGTTATGGCGGCGATATAATCTACGTTGACGCCGATGCCAATGGTCTTAATAACGGCACTTCGTGGCTTGATGCCTACAGAGATTTACAGGATGCTTTCCCGGGCGCCACCAACTGTGACTGTAACCAAATCCGGGTGGCGCAGCAGACGTACAGGCCTACAGATATAAACGATACGAGCGCTCGCCCGATTTCCTTCGAGCTTGTCAATAACGTCGCCCTCTATGGTGGGTTCCCGCCCGGCGGAGGCGCCTGGACCGAACGCAACCCAAATGTCTACGAAACTATTCTCAGCGGCGATATAGGTACGCCAGATTATAAGTACGATAACAGCTACCACGTAGTCAAGTGTGAAAATGTCAATAACGCCGTCCTCGATGGCTTTACAATTACGGCCGGAAAGGCTAATGGCTCAGGTGATGATGGGTATGGCGGCGGAATATTTTGTAAGGATTCCAACAACCTCGCCTTAACAGACTGCAATGTCAGCGGAAATTCAGCTTCCAATGGTGGAGCACTATATAATGAATCTTCCGACCCGAACATAACCAACTGCATTTTCAGTAACAATCTTGCAAATTCTGGTGGCGGCGCAATATACAATACAAATTATTCAGAACCGAATATATCTAACTGCATTTTCACGGACAATACTGCTTCTGCATCTGGCGGCGGCATGTATAACTATCAGTCTTCTCCCACATTACTTAACTGTATTTTCACAGCGAACACTTCCCCGAGCGATAATTCCTACGGCGGCGGCATGTATAACTATCAGTCTTCTCCCACGATAATTGACTGCATCTTCAGCGGCAACTCGGCTGGTTCCGGCGGAGGAATATCCAATAGCTATTATTCAGAACCAAATGTAATTAACTGTGTTTTTACTGGCAATGACGCGACGAATTACCATGGCGGCGGTGTTTATAGCAGTTCTTCCGAGCCGAACATAACTAACTGTCTTTTCACCGGCAATATCGCGGAATATTATGGCGGCGGTATGTACAACTATCAATCCTCGGGGACAGTTACTAATTGTATATTTAGTGGAAACAGTGCCGAATATGGCGGTGGGATAACCGACTATAATTGTGGCGTCACATTGACCAACTGTACGTTTAGTGAGAACTGGGCGGACTATGGCGGCGGTATGTACAACGCGTATTCAAACGTTAATTTAACTAACTCCATCTTGTGGGCCAATGAGGCCTCCTATGACGATGAGATATATAACTATTCAACTAACTTAATCGTTGTCTATTGTGATGTAAAAGGAGGCTGGACAGGCGATGGAAATATCGACAAAGACCCCTGTTTCTTTGATGTGCAGCAGTCCGGCTCGTGGTCGGAAGATGCATTTTATGACAGCTCGACATTCCAAAGCACCCTGACCGATTCCGGTGCCGACTGGGCCGTTAACCAACTTGCAGGAAAATTCGTTAATCCTTACACATCGCAGGCCCTGCAATTCTTTATAGTCTCCAACGATGACAACACCATAAATGTATGGGGCAACGTTGAGTCTATCGCGAAAGCCACCAGGACATACCAAATATACGACTATCACCTCACCACCGATTCTCCTTGTATCGATGCAGGCTACCCGGACGGAGATTACACAGGACAGACCGACATCGACGGCGAACGCCGGGTAGTAGATGGAGATGATAACGGAACCGAAATCGTCGATATGGGCGCGGATGAGTATTACTGGAGCCCGGCCGATCTCAACACCGACGGATTTGTAAACTTCTTTGATTATGCATTCTTTGCCTCTGCCTGGCAAAGTGATCCCAATTACGAAAATTACAATGAAGATTGCGACTTGGAAGATAACAACTCGATTGACTATAATGACATTGCTCTGTTCTGTGAAGACTGGCTCTGGCAGACGGCCTGGGCAAAAGCCTTCCCCTTTAGTTACGGCCGGGGTATGGGTAAGAGTATGGGCATGGGCGAAGGTTTCTTCCCATCCATACAGGCCAAACAGGCCCGGCCCCAGCTTACCGCCGCCGACATTGAACAGATGATAAAGTGGCTTGCCGAGCTTTGGCTCACTGATGACGATGTAAGAAAGATGATAAGCGCCGACGTTTGGCTAAAATTCACCGAATCCCTAAAACAAGTGTTAAAACAGCTAATAAACAATTAGCCTCGGCTGTTTCTTACGTCCGACGCCCTATTCAGTGTTGCGAAATGTGACGCCGCCCACAACTGGCGTACAAAAAAACACTTTTTTTATAAAAAGTTTTATTTACATTGAACATTCCGGCCAAGTTTGGTATATTTATAACGGCAATTGAGAATTTAGAATGTAAAATTGAGCAGTTAAAAGTAAGGAAACAGGCCTTTTGGGCCTCAAATGGCGAGATACGAGATGCTATACGCTATACGAACTTCTGCCATCTGTCTTCTATCGTCTATCATCTGTCGTCTATCGTCCGTCG
>JAUWLI010000025.1 GCA_030613765.1 Phycisphaerae bacterium | reverse complement strand
CCTTTTCTCTTCGCGTGGCAGTATTTTTCCCACAATTTATTGAGGATTCTTTTATAACGCTGCGACCCACCCCCCGTCAACGTAAAGGATCTGCCCGGTCACAAAGTCGCTGGCGCTTGAGGCAAGGAAAACCGCCGTACCTGCAATATCCTCCGGTTGACCCCACCTCTCAAATGGCGTCCTTGAAAGTACCCACTTGTTAAAATCTTCATCGGCCTGCAGTTTTGCGGTAAGGTCAGTGGTGATAAAACCGGGCCCGATCGAGTTCACGTTGATATTGTATTTTGCCCACTCCACCGCCAGAGATCTTGTCACCATCAGTAAACCGCCCTTACTGGCGGCGTATGCCGTCGTCGTAGGCCGGCCCCCATGACACATCAGCGAGCCGATATTGATAATCTTTCCGCCTTTACCGACCTGCTTTCGGTGTCGACAAAACGCCTGCGAAAGCGCAAACACAGCGGTCATATTCACCTCGACAACCCGGTTCCATGTCTCCAGTTCCACCTCTTCAGCCGGCCCTCGTGCCGTTGTCCCCGCACAATTGACTAAGATGTCTATCTCTGGCGTTTCAGATAATATTTTCTCGAAAAGCTGCTCAATCTCCTTTGTATTTTCCAGGTCAAATGGGAACGTCCACACCTTTTTACCGCTGCATTCCTGAATTTGTTCCCTGGCAGCCTGAAGCTGGCTCTCGTTACGAGCGATTATCGCAATATCGGCCCCGTGCCTTGCCAGCCCCTTTGTCACTCCAAGCCCGATACCCCTACTGCCTCCTGTAACTAAGGCGGTTTTACCTGATAAACTGAAAAGTTCTTTGTCCATATGTTAATAGTAAACTATAAATGTTGTTATTGCCACAGTTGCGTCGTTTATACAATGCGATATACACATAAAACAATGCTGTAACCTCTCACACAGCTCAAAATAGTGTCACGAACGGGATTTGGTCCTTTCTGCCAAAGCCTTCATCGCCGCGCACTGGATTTCCTTCTTGTAAAGTTTACTCTTATTCATAGTGTAAATGTTAAGTGCCTTGCTGTCTATCGCGGTCACTTGTTCTCTGCGGAGAAGCTCATCGAAAACGAGCTTCCGCATCATCACGTCCTTCTTATTTCTGCCTTTGGTATTCTCAACAATCTTCACCAAAAAATCCAGATCTAATATTTCCATGCCGCTGGATACGTTTCTCCCTTCTTTATGTTCTCCACTGCTGACTTTGTCGGCAGACTCGAAATCGAACATCGGCTCTTTGGTGATTTTCTTTGTTGGTGCTGTTTTTAAGAAAAACTCAATGTACTTATCTTTAACAGCTCTGATTTGCTCGTCCCCCGGATTGTATGTCTTGCTGCTGATGTCAGCTCGGTATTGCTTCTGCGTTTTGAACCTCTTTACTCTTGTCTTGATAAGACTGCCCACCCCAACAACAGCCACAAGAATCACCAGCATCAGCATCTGTATCCAGAACGTACCCTCCTCATCCGTATTGCTGGCAGCCAGAATTATTTCTGCTATAAGATGCGTCATATTTTCTGGTAAGCCGAATTTTGTCCTTGGTATATACCTGTGGCCCAATCAAGCAAACCAAGGCCCCTCCCATTCAGGAAAAACACCAAAACTTTGCACAAACCAAGACGCCGCTTCGCCTCCTTGCTCAGTTAGTCTCTTAACTTTAGCGTGTTGTTCTTTCTGTTAACTTCCTCATTGCCGCACACTGGATTTCCTTACCGTATAGATTATTCTCATCCATAGTATAAATCTTTAGCGAATTACTGTCTACGGCCTCCAGTTGTTCCCTGCGAAGCAATTCATTAAAAACGAGCTTACGCATCGTCACATCGTTTTTATCATCGCCTTTGGTGTGTTCAACAACATTCAGCAGGAAATCCATATCTAACATTTCCATACCGCTGCCAAGATCTCTATCTTTGCCCGGTCCTCCTCTGCCCTCTCCCGTCCCCGCGGCGCCTTTTGAGCTTCGAACCTCCACAACTTTACCCGGCCCCGTTCTTTTCATCTCGGTTTTCTTGTCGTTTGCATTCCATGCCATTGTTTGAACCTCCAATATTCAACTTAAACCTGATTCCTTGATTCCGGGTGTTTTTTGAACACACCCTCTTAACATCCTAAGCCAAATTCTCAAAACAAACCAGATTATATACTTATTCTCTCAGTCGGCAAATTAAAACCGGATGAAAATTTTTCTTTTATCCCTGCGCTGGAGCCCATCAGGTCTTTTTTATTAGTTAAATCTCAAATTTATTTAGATGTTGTGTTTAGCCTCCGGATTTATTCTAAGAGTTTGCCTCTGTTGTTTGCTATCGGCTATCTGTAGTCAGTCTTGAGCCGTTGGTCTTCAGTTACTGCCTTTCTGATTCGTTTTGCACAGAAAATGAAGCTAATCGAAGCTAAAATAGAGAACTCGAACTTGTCAAAAATTTTGAAAAAAATTGAAAAAATCCTTGACATATCCAAACGTATGTTTTAAACTGTCGTATGAAACAACTGTTTAGGAGCCTTGGTATGGCGATTTCAGGTAAAAAACAAGGAAATTCTGCTTCCGACAAGCCTGTTCAGGACAGGCTGCTGGACGCCGCGGAACAGCTTTTCTCCGAGCATGGTTTTGATGGTGCGAGTGTCCGAGATATTGCCGCCACTGCTGGATGCAATATCGCAGCCGTCAATTACTATTTCGGTAGTAAAGATAAGCTCTACACCGAGGTTTGGAGACGTCAGTTAGTGCAAATGCGAGATACCCGTCTACAGGCAATTGAGCAGGTGATGTCTGAAAGCAATGGCAAACCGTCCCTGGAGGATTTGCTCAAGTCCTTTGCAAACGCATTTATTGGGCCCTTCGTGGATGAGAGTAGGTCCCGTTGGCTCATGAGGCTTATGGCACGAGAAATGGTAGACCAGCATGTGCACGTCAATGTTTTCGTCGAGGAAGTCATCAAGCCCACCATGAGTGCGATGGGCGGGGCCTTGATGAAAGCCTGTCCGGGTTTGGAAGAATCAAAGATTCCGCTCCTGATTTTCTTCCTCGCTGGCCAATTAATGCATATCGTCCATATAAAAGCCATGTATGAACAGACTGAAATGGCGGAAATGCCGGCTTTCGACCTGACTGATGCAGTTGACAACGTTGTCAAGTTCTCCGCTGCAGGTATTCGCTCTTATGCCGAGGGAAAAACTGAATGAAAAAGTTGCTAACTTCAATTTGTTGGTCGTTTCTTACTGTGAGCGTTGCGATGCTTACGGGCTGTATGCTCGGACCAAAGTATTCAAGGCCGGAGACTGCTGCAGATAGCGACGCCGGTTATGTTCACTCTGGAAGCCACAGTGCCGACGTCAATGACCTCGAGAAGATTGACAACTGGTGGGAGCGATTCGGCGACCCTACAACGACACTTCTGGTGCGCCAGGCGTTGGAAAACAACTATGACCTGAAAGCGGCCGCAGCAAGGGTGCTGCAGGCCCAGGCGGCACTCGCTGAAAGTCGCGGCCGAATGTGGCCGGATGTCTCATACAACCTAAGCCGTGACAGGAGTAAGCGCTCCATCAACTTAGGGAGCAGCCCATTCGGCGGTGGCAGATTCAGTGTAATGAGCACAACCTGGACACATGATATCTCCGTGGTCTACATACTGGATTTGTTTGGAAAGCTCAGACGTGCAGAGCGGGCCGCCTGGGCGAATATGCTTGCTGCTGAAGCTACTGAACAGGCCCTCATTAATTCGATTATTGCCACTGTAGTCAAGGCCAGAATCGATATCGCCACTATCCACAAACGACTGGCTATAGCACGAGCAAACACCGAAAGTCGCACCGGTACTCTGGAAATTGTCGAACGTAAGTATAACAGGGGCCTTGTTAAGCCGGTTGAGATAAGGCTGGCACGTGAGAATCTCGAAGCCTCGAAGTCTCTTGAGCCTGCTATTGAGTTGTCGCTTATAAGGGCGCAGAACGCGCTCGATGTTCTCCTGGGCCGCAGGCCGGCTGCTTCAGAGCCTCTGCCCGAAACATTACCTGACCTGCCGGATTTGGAACCCGTTTCGATTGGGCTGCCCGCATCCCTGCTGGACCGCAGGCCCGATGTCAGGGCGGCTGAGTTGACTTTGCGTGCAGCCAATGAACGTATTGGCGTCAGTATTGCACAGTTATATCCAGACCTGACCCTGTCTGCAAGTACCGGTCGCAGCGCTGATACATGGGAAGACATTTGGATAGACGAGACGGAGATTTATTCAGCGCTCTTCCGACTTGCTCAGCCTATATTCAAAGGTGGACAGTTGAAGGCACGAGTTAAGGCTGCCGAGGCGCGTTATGCCGAATTGGCGGCTAATTACGCCGGAACTGTTCTCACAGCTATGCGGGAAGTCGAGGATGCCTTGGCCGCGGACCAGATGTTACAAGTCCAGCTTGAGCATGCCCAGAGTCGCTTCATAGAGGCCGAAGCAGCGGAGGAGCTTTCAAAGCAGAGATATAGCAGCGGCGTTGCCGGCGTTGCCGGTTTCCTGACGGTCCTTGAAACGCAGCGCCGACGAAGAATAGCTGAGGAAACAGTGGCTATCCTTAAAGGCCAGATTTGGACCACAAGAGTCAATCTTTTTCTTGCCCTGGGTGGCGACTGGACTGATAAAGAAGAAGCCGAATTGAAAGAGGATTAATCATATGGCAATAAATAATCAAACAAAACCTGTTTCCAGGCAAGTGGTCAGGAAATTCGCTGGCAGCCTTAAACAATTGGTAATTTCCCTCAGCATAATTGCCTTGGGAATATTGCTTACGATTATTCTGATTAAATCTCGAAGACCACCGCAGCAACAAGAACAAGAAATCCTCGCGCCATTAGTGATGGTTAAGCAATTGAAGGCAAAGGATATTCAAATGGTCATTCGTGCATACGGAACAGTAAGTCCCAAGGTGGAGGTTGATATCGTTCCTGAGGTTCCCGGCAAGGTCGTCTCTGTAAATCCGAGCCTTAAGGCGGGTGCTTTTATCCCTGCAAATGAACAGATCCTGCAAATAGATCCGAGGGACTACGAATTCGCCTGCCAGCAGACCAATGCTGTCGTTGCTGATGCTCAGGTTAAGCTTGAAATAGAGATGGCTGAGGCAGAAGTAGCACGCAGAGAGTGGGATCAGTTACACCCGGACATTGAACCGAATTCACCGCTGGTTTTACGCGAATCACAGGTTCGCAAGGCTCAAGCCGCGTTAGAATCTGCCAAGGCGCAGCTCGCGACCGCACAACTCAGACTTGAGCGAACAAGTCTTTCTTTGCCGTTTGATGCCCTGATAATCAGTGAAAAAGTCGACCTCGGTCAATTTATGGTCGCAGGCCAGCCCGTCGCTGTGGCGTATGGAATTGACACGGTCGAGATAAAGATACCGCTTGAGGATGAAGAACTGGCGTGGTTTGACATCTTTGAGGATTCGGCTTCACTCGACGATAAGAGGTCAAAAACACCCGCTGTAGTGAAGGCCGACTTTGCCGGTGCCGAGCATACATGGAAAGGTTATGTCACCCGAACAACCGGCCAGGTAGATAAAATGTCGAGGATGATTTCCGTCGTTGTTGAAGTGCCGAAGCCCTTTGAACGCTCTAACGGCAGGCCTCCGTTATTACCCGGTATATTCGCCAGGGTCTTGATTGAGGGCAAAGTGCTGGAAAATGCCATGGCCGTGCCTCGAGATGCGATACATGACAGTAATAAAGTATGGATAGTTAAAGACGGCAGCTTGCATATCGAAGCTTTGGATATTGTCCGTGCAGACAAGGATTTCGCATACGCCATGGCCCGTGTTGACCAAAATGCAACCATCGTCACCAGCTCTCTTGATACCGTTATGGAGGGAATGAAAGTGCGCACACAGCTTGAGCAGACAGCAGTCGCTAAGCAGTTAAATCAAGACCCGAATAACACCGAAAAATAGGAGCCAAACTCGTGCAAGACCTAAAGGAAAGAAAGGGCGTTCTCGCGTGGTTCGCAGCCAACCACGTTGCTGCAAATATCTTGATGGTCCTTATCATGGCCGCCGGCCTGCTCACTATTTTCAGCATCAAGATAGAGGTTTTCCCGGAGTTTAGTCTCGATATGATAAGCATCAGTGTACCTTATCGTGGGGCTTCACCGGCGGATGTCGAAGAGGGAGTGTGCCTTCGTGTTGAGGAAGCAATAGCGGCTGTCGATGGCATAAAACGCATAACCTCAAGCGCCGGCGAGGGCGGTGGTTTGACTTTGGTTGAGGTGGAAGAATATACCGACGCGACGGAGGTGCTTGAGGATATCAAAGCAGAGATTGGCACGATTATTACTTTTCCAAAGGAAACTGAAAAA
Source organism: Phycisphaerae bacterium (assembly GCA_030613765.1). The sequence continues at coordinate 9,562 of JAUWLI010000025.1, read as the reverse complement.
CCGGTTATTTCCGAGCTTAAGAGTCGTCACAAAGTAATCTCAGTCGTAGTCTCCGGCGATGTTTCCGAAAAAACACTTAAGAAATTGGTTGAAAAGATTCGCGACGACCTGACCGCGATGGACAATATAAGCCAGGTGAGCATATCCGGTGTTCGGGCTTATGAAATATCCATAGAAGTCTCCGAGGAGACTCTTCGTCGCTACAACCTGAGCTTTGAGAAGGTAACCAGGGCGGTCAGGGATTCGTCACTGGATATTCCCGCCGGCTCGGTTAAGACCACCGGTGGGGAGATTCTGGTTAGGACCAAAGGACAAAAATATTACGGTCCTGAATTTGAAAAAATAATAGTGGTTACCAGAAACGACGGTACCAAAGTAAGGCTCAGCGATATTGCAACAGTGAGAGATGATTTTGAGGACGTTGACCTCTATGCCAGGTTCGACGGCAAAAGAGCCGCTTCCGTCCGTGTATCACGCATAGGCCAGGAGGATGCGCTGGATGTCGCCCGTACGGTCAAAAGATATATCAGCGAGAAGAAAGGAAACCTGCCGGAGGGTGTTTCGATAGCTTTGTGGGAAGATGGCACAGAATTTCTGAAGGCGAGAATGAACCTTCTTAAAAGAAATGGATATATCGGCCTGATTCTTGTGTTTCTGTGCCTGACATTGTTTCTCAATTTGCGTCTTGCCTTTTGGACAACTATGGGGATTCCCATATCTTTTCTCGGGGCCTTCTATTTGATGCCATTTTTTGGCGTTTCGATTAACATGATAAGCCTTTTCGCACTCATTATGTCACTTGGCATTGTAGTCGACGATGCAATCGTAGTTGGTGAAAACATATTTGTATATCGCCAGCAGGGGATGGACAGGACCGCAGCAGCGATAAAAGGCGTAAAAGAGATGTGTATGCCGGTTGTGCTGGCTGTCCTGACCACGATGTTTGCATTTGTGCCGTTAGCTTACACCAGTGGCATTATGGGCAAAATACTTCGAGTTCTGCCCATAGTAGTGATAAGTGTCCTTTCGTTTTCACTGATAGAAGCTTTATTGATTCTGCCCGCACATCTGTCTTTCAGCAGTTCCCGCAAGAAAGGCAAATTTATCCGTTTCACGGAAAAAATCAACAATTGGACCGATAGGGGACTTAAGCGCTTTGTGAACGGTCCTTTTGCCGGCTTCGTTGCGCGGGCGGTAAAATGGCGATACGTAACATTAGCCGTTGGTATTGCAATATTCCTGATGACAGTCAGTTTTATTGCCGGGGGCTATATCAAGTTTGTATTTTTCGACACTGTCGAGGCCGACAATATGGTCGCTATGTTGACCATGCCCCAGGGGACCCCGGTCGAGCAGACGCGAGATATCATAGAAGGAATTGAACAGGCAGCTTTTGAGGCTATAGCAGAGTTTGACAGCAAACGCCAGGGCAAGCCTTCCCTTATGAAGCACATAGCGACCACCGTCGGCGCTCATCCGACATCAGGTCACGATGGTCCGGTTCAGGTTGATATTGGAGCACCGGCAAAATCGCATCTGGCGGAAGTGAACGTCGAGTTGCTTGGAAGCGAACAACGTGACGTCTCAAGCGCAGAGCTGAGAAATAGATGGCGCGAGAGGGCAGGAGAAATACCCGGCGTTTCATCACTGACATTTATGGCTGAGTTTATGAGCACCGGCAACCCCATAGAGGTGGAACTGTCTCACGAGAACTTTGACGACCTTTTGGAAGCAGTGGAAGATTTAAAGGGTATTTTGCGCCAATATACAGGAGTTGAAGACATCGCGGACAGCTTCGAGCCGGGAAAGGCCGAGTTGAAGCTGAAACTCAAGGATACGGGACGCACTTTGGGCCTGACGCTTTCTGTTCTGGCCAAGCAGGTCAGGCAGGGCTTTTATGGTGACGAGGTGCAGCGCATCCAGCGAGGACGTGATGATATCCGAGTTATGGTTCGCTATCCGAAGGAGGAGCGAAAAAGCCTCGCGGACGTGGAGAATATGAGGATTCGCCTGCCGGATGGGACCGAAATTCCATTCGAGACCGTGGCCGATGTCGAGTACGGAAGGGGTTATTCGACAATTAAGCGGGTCGACCGCAAACGCGTCGTAAGTGTTTCTGCGGATGTCGATGAAGGAGTTGCCAGTGCAGGTAAGATCAACAAAGAACTGGATGCAAAAGTACTGCCTGGCCTGGTGCACAAATACGCGGGATTGCAGTATCGTTTCGCCGGTGAGGAGCGCGAGAGAAATGAATCGCTTGGCAGCCTGAAAATCAATTTTGTAATTGCTATGCTGGCAATCTATGGTCTGCTGGCTGTGCAGTTCAGAAGCTATTCGCAGCCTGCCATAGTAATGTCCGCGATTCCATTTGGTATCGTAGGCGCAACGATAGGGCATCTGATCATGGGCTTCAACCTCAGCATACTTTCATTGTTTGGAATAGTGGCGCTTTCCGGCGTTGTTGTAAATGATTCACTTATTATGATTGATCTCATTAACCGCGAACGAAAGAGCGGTATTGAACTCGCACAGGTACTTCGTGACTGTGCCACTAGAAGGTTCCGCCCCATCATGCTTACAACTTTGACAACCTTTTGTGGTCTGCTGCCGATGATTGCTGAAAAGAGCCTGCAGGCGCGCTTTCTTGTACCGATGGCCATAAGCCTGGCCTTCGGAGTTTTGTTCGCGACCTGCATAACGCTTTTGTTGGTGCCGTCACTATATATGATTCTCGAAGATATCAAGGCTCGGTTCTTTAAAAAGGCAACTCCGGAATAACTGTTACCCCCGGATACCGGCCTGCTAACTTCGCAATGGATTAAAGTTTTTTGCCGGCAGATTGTTGATATTGCCTGTGGGAGATTACAGACCGGCCTTTTTGCTTTGTAAGTGCTTGCCATTCAAAGGCTTAGCAAGTAACACAAAATTTTCCCGGTTCTGGAGATTTTTCTGGAAAAACCGCCTCTGAAAGCGCATAATAGTAAATGTATGCTTTTTTATGCAGTGGTACGCCTGTTTTGCTCTTTATGGCAAAATGTAACCCAGGGAAAGGGGGTAAAGGCATGGAAATAACCACACGTTATGAACCGAATCTTGATGTCACTTCCGACCCTGAAAATCTTGCGGCCAGAAGCGTTGAGATTTTTGTTGATGAAGCCCAAAACGCGATAAAGGCGAAAGACGTTTTTTACGTGGCTATCTCAGGGGGCCATACACCAAAGCTATTTTTTGAACTCCTGGGCGAAGCGCCGAAGGCAACATCTCTGTCATGGGACAAAATACACTTGTTCTGGGTTGACGAGCGCTACGTTCCTCCGGACTCGCAGTGGAGCAATTTCAAGCTCGCTGCCGATACTTTCTTACCTAAAGTCGCAATTCCTGAAGAGAACGTTCACAGGATTCCAACCGAGTTCGATGATTTTAATGTTGCAGCTCAACATTATGAAGAAACCATCCGTAGAGTTTTCTGTTTGGAACAAAAGAAAGTCCCTCAGTTTGATTTGATTTTACTTGGCATGGGTGCTGATGGCCATACCGGCTCGCTCTTTCCAGATTCTTTTGCGCCTTTGGATATGGAAGATTTGGTCTGCGTCGTCTATCTCCTGGATGATAAGCTAAACCGCATAACATTGACCCATCCGGTTTTAAGTGCCGCATCTCATTTAGTTGTTTTGGTCTCAGGACAGGAAAAGGCCGATATCTTAAAAGAGGTCTTGAAAAGCAAGCCCGACGACGTCCGCTATCCCATTCACGTCCTTTGGCCCATCCTCGATAAAGTCACCTGGCTCATCGACAAAGACGCCGCAAAATTGCTCTAATTTCGGCTATTTGACGTGGAGGAGGTAAACGCACAGAAAAACTCCGGCGTTTTTTACTTGCATTTACAGTATCTCTGTCCTATAATAATAAAGATATATAAACTTTATTGGAGGACAATGAGATGAAGAAGCTAATTTTCTCTTTAGCATGCCTTTTTGTAGCCATTCCCTGCCAAGCGGAAATAATCTACGTCGATGACGATGCTACGGGTGCAAACGATGGCTCATCTTGGGCCGATTTACAATCTGACATTCAGTATCCTTCTATTCAAGCGGCGATAGAAGCGGCGGTTGATGGCGATACCATTATCCTCGCCCCCGGCACCTTCCGTGGCGATGGCAACCGTGATATAGACTTTAGGGGCAAAGCCATCACCATTCGCAGCACAAACCCAAAAGACCCAAACATCGTTGCTGCAACAATCATTGACTGCAACGGCACCGAATTAGAAAATCATCGAGGATTCTATTTCCATAGTGGCGAAGATGAAAACTCCATTGTTGAGGGCCTCACAATCACCAATGGGTTCAATGGTACGGGTGGCGGCATACTCTGCATTGCGTCCTCGCCGATAATCAGGAACAACATCATTACAGGGAACAAGATAGAGTATGACGCTGACGGTGGAGCCGGCATAGGGTGCTGGGGTGGAGCTTCACCACTTATTGTTGGCAACACTATCAGTGACAACCATTGTGAACCCGGCGGCGGCGGTGGTGGCATCCGCTGCTATGGGGCCAGCTCCCCAACCATCACCGATAATATCATCGCGGGTAACTCGGCGAGCCAGGGTGGCGGAATCTGCTGCTATGGCAGCCCCACGATTAGCAACTGCACGTTCAGAGGGAACACTGCTACAGGAATAGGAGGCGGGATACTAATTGATGGCAGCCCGATTCTAACCAACTGCACTTTTAGCGGCAACTCCGCCGACTCAGGCGGCGCAATATATAACTACCAATGTTCTCCGATACTGACCAACTGCCGTTTCATTGCCAACTCGGCCCAATACTCCGGCGGCGCAATCTTCAATACGCGCGGCAGCAGCCCAACCTTAAGAAACTGCATCTTCACAGGAAATACTGCAGGCATCAATGGAGGTGCCATATACAACCACGGCTACACCGGTATCAATGAACCAGCAGTCGTCAATTGCACGTTTGCGGATAATTCGGCACTTCATGGAAACGCTCTGGCTTGCGATTCTTATTTGCAGAAGTATCCAAGCGACCTTCAAGTCGCCAACTGTATCATCTGGGATGGAGGCGACGAAGTATGGAACAACGACGGCTCGACGATTACGATTACCTACAGCGATGTACAAAACGCCTGGCCAGGCGAAGGCAATATCGACGCCGACCCGTGTTTTGTCGAGCCGGGCTATTGGGACCCAAATGGAACGCCGGAGGACGCGAATGATGATTTCTGGCTTGAAGGAGATTATCATTTGAAATCTCAGGCGGGAAGGTGGGACCCAAATAGCCAAGGCTGGGTGTTGGATGATGTGACCAGTCCATGCATAGATGCGGGCAATCCGGGTTGTTCTTTGGGCGACGAGCCGAATGAGCCAAATAATATTCGAAGAAATATGGGAGCATACGGCGGCACAGCCGAGGCGAGCAAGTCGCCGGCTAACTGGCGCAGCATCGCCGATATGACTAATGACTGGGTAGTAGATTCTAATGACCTCAAAGCCTTCGTTAATTATTGGCTCCAAACAGGTGAGTGTATTCCCAGCGACCTTAATCGCAGCCAGTCGGTCGATTTCAACGATTTCGCTTTCTTCGGCTTGCAGTGGTCATATCCGACAGCTTTGGAGCCGTGCATAACTTATTATCAAATAGAGGACTGCGATCCAAACTCGTTTCGCTCGTTAGCGATAGAGCAGGCGATAGAAACGCGATTCACTGTTACCGTCGAAGACCGCTATATTCACTTCGTGGACATGATGGTTGCAAACTGCTGCAAGGACAAAATCGAACTGCAAATGGTGGTAGAGGAGAACATCATAATAATACGTGAAATCGAGTACGTTAGTGCACCTTGCTTTTGTATATGCGATTACCCGGTAACCGCAACGCTTGGTCCATTTGAGCCCGGCGTTTATACTCTCGAAGTGTATGAGGACTACGGCGGCTTTATCGGAAGCACAACCGTTGTTATAGACCCACCCCCGTAACCGTATGCCGAGATTATTCAGGGATGATTAGTCTCACACCCAGTCTAAGATTGTTCACATTTTGTATAACGTCTCGGTTGGCATCGAGGATCTTTTGCCATTTGTGCTCGGCGCCATAGTATTGATAGGAAATGCCGGATAGCGTGTCGCCATTTTGCACCGTATGGTATCTTGGTTCCTTTACATCTTTTGCTGTTTTCTTGTTACCGGCAATCTCTGTTTCAACCGACCTGCTGTCCGGTATGTTCGGCTCAAAACTCAGCTGCCCGATAACTTCTTCCTGCTCAGCTTCACTGTTCTCAGGACCCGGGATTGTTGCTCTTGTACTTAAGTTCGGACGCGTTGACAGCCACAGCCCGGTACAGATTATTGCTACCAGGCCCGCAAGCATTCCTATTTTGAAATCCTTTGGCATTTTTCGTGATTATATACCTTTATTGCCTGTGAACCAGCTATTTACGCTCTTTTTTCCTTCTGTTCTTTTGCTCTTTTGCCCTTATGCTCTTACGATCTTTATCACTTCCGGCTTTAGTGCCGAGCAGCAATATCGGTGCGGCTATCGCGATCGAAGAGTACGTGCCTATGATAATGCCGAAGCCGATTGCAAAGGTAAAGCCTCTGAGTCCCTGCCCGCCGAAGATATACATTATCAGCACGACTATGAACGTTGTAAACGATGTCAGGACCGTTCTGGAGATAGTCTGGTTAATGCTGTTCGTAATTGTTTGCGGAACGAGGCGGGCCTTCTTTCTATTTTCGCGTATACGGTCGAAAACGACTATCGTATCGTTAAGAGAGTATCCGATGATTGTCAGCAGCGCCGCTATTATTGCAAGATTGATTTTGAAATCTCCAATCAAAAGTGTTTCTCCTATCGTTGTGCTTGCGATATACGTGCAGACCGTGATGGCACCCAATGTAATGCACACATCATGCACCAGCGCTGCAATCGCGGCAAGGCCGTACCGGAAATCTCCGAATCGAACCCAGATATAAGTAACGATTGCAAATAACGACAGAACAATAGCAATCAGTGCCTGTTGCTTTGCCTCTGCGCCGACTGAGGGGTCTATCTGAGTCACTCGGGGAAGTGATGTTTCAAGTCTCGTTGCACCTAACAATCTTGTTCTTTCGTTCTCAACAAACCGCGTCCATTCATCTTCGGTTAGTTCGCGGAAGCCTGCCTCCGGCTCGACGCTTATATACACGAAGGAATTTGCCGGTTCATTGGGTTCCATTTCTGTGATGTCAGATTTGAGGATTTTATGGCTATACCGGTTAAGGTGCTGCATATCAGGCTTGTATTGCAAATCGGCCAATCGGGAGTTGATTTCTTCTGCTGTGGCCGCCCTGGTAATGTCGCACGTAATTTTAATACCACCCAGAAAGTCAGCAAGCGCCGGATAAGAATCAATAAGCTCTTCGGTTATTTTTTCCTGTCCGGTGATTGTCGGTGAAAGGTTTTGCTGGATTTCCAGATCGCCTTCGAAGGCTTTGAGTATCGCGTCATTGACAACCTCATCGACTTGTGGTTCTCCGATGTTGGCATCAGCAAAGACGTTAGCGTCAGCAAAAGCGGTAGTAAGCACATTTGTTACCAGCGATTTGTTCATTTGGCTTGTTGTTACCACAAATGTATTGCTGCTCTGTTCTGTTATTTGCAAGTTGCTTAGTCCACCGCCGAATTCATCATCGGCTTTTGTAATTGCTGAAGTAACCGTTTCAAAGGTATGCTGTGACGATCCCGGAAGAGTAATAGTAGTGGTCGATTTGTTCGTTTCAGTAGTACTAATTTCATATTGTTTGTATGTTTTTTCACCGTCTTTACTTTGTATATTCGGCTTCGGCTTTCCGATGCTGTAGACTCTTGTAGTTGCAAGGGCAGGATTGGGATTGTTCGCGTCCATTCCCATTTTGCGTATTCTGTTTTCAACTTCCTGCCGGGAAAGATTGATATTATCTTTTAGGTTGATTTGGGCGCTTGTTCCGGCGGTAAATTCGATACCGTATTTATTGTTCGTTGTATCGTCTCTTGTAAAGAACACGAACAGGCCTGCTGCGATAAGTACGGTTGATATCCCAAGAAACACTGGCCGCAAAGCCATCCAGTTTATATTTGGTTTGCGTATCAGATTAAGCATAAGTAAATGCTCTTTGATAATTCGCTTGTCCAAAAGAAAATCGAAAACCACACGGGTCACAAACAATGCCGTGAACATACTCGAGCCGATGCCTAACATAAGAACCAGCGCAAAGCCTTTTATTTCTTCAGAGGCGACCCAGAAGAGAATCGCGGCTGTGATAAATGTGGTGATGTTGGCATCTAAGATGGTCCTGAATGCTCGCTGGTAGCCGTTTCGTATGGCGATTCTCAGCGACGAGCCTTTCTGTTGTTCTTCACGGATTCTCTCAAAAATAAGCACGTTCGCATCAACGCTCATACCAATGGTTAGTATCATGCCCGCGATGCCCGGTAAGGTGAACGTTGCTCGTATAAGCGCCATTATGGCTAATACGAACAGAAGGTTCATAAGCAGGGCCATATCGGCGATGCAGCCGGCCAGCGTATAGTAAACCAGCATACAAAGCACCACCAGGCATAAACCGACGAGGCCGGCGGAGATACCTTTGTCCCTGTTGTCGGCGCCGATGGATGGCCCGATAGTCTTTATCGACATCGGCTGCTCTATCAGTCTCGCCGGCAAAGAGCCGGCATTCAGCTTGTCGACCATATCAAAAACGGCTGTTTGATTGAAGCTGCCCTTTATTATGCCGGAGGCACCTATTCTCTCGTTAATGCTTGGAGCCGATATTGCGATACCATCCAGAAGAATACACAAAGGCCGGTCAATATTGTTTCCGGTAAGCTTGCCGAATAGTATTCCCCCTTTGTCATTCAGCGAAAAACCGATGGCTCTTCGGCCCATTTGGTCAGTAGATGGGAAGGACCTTACGAGTTTCCAGGCCCTTGGCCCTTCGGTTTTGTGAAGCAGGCTTTCACTTGCCTGGTCGCTTGCCAGCACGAAATACTTCTCGCCAAATTGCGCAACAATCGCATTGGTTATTTTCCATTCCTTGATATCTTCTATTTCGCACCATACATATTTGCCCTTTGAGGCGTTCGAAGCAAATTTAGGCCCCTTTGTCTTGAGCAGTTCGGCTTGTCTGGTCATCTCGTCGACATCAATATCAGGCTCATCGATCGTAGGCAGTATTCTAAACTCCAGTATGCCCGCGCCTTTGAGCATTCGCTGCAGGTCTTTCGGGTCGTCGAGTCTGCCTTTATATGGGCGGTACTCGTCGAACGCCGCTACTACCGCCCTGATTTTATCCTCTCGGTCGGAAAACTCGGTTATCAGTTTTTCAATTTCTAACCGTCTTTCCGCTGATTTCTCCGGCATTTCCAGGCAGAAGTCTATCTGGTCTTCGGTCAGGTTTAATTTATCGAGGGCTGTTTTGGCGCTCTCGTATTTTTCCACAAATTCTTCATCTGTCAGCTTGTTGACAACCTCCGCCCAGTCTGAATATTTCTTGACGTACTCTCCGAGCATCTCAACATGTTCA
>JAUWLI010000073.1 GCA_030613765.1 Phycisphaerae bacterium | reverse complement strand
TAATACCTCCTTTATATTTTTTATTGATGATCTGGATAGCTTTGAGCCAGTCCGTCAGCCCAAGTTCCTGGAGCGTGCGGCCGTATATGAATACCACCGGCTTACTGTTGCCCTTGAGATGGGCGGCGTGCTTGCCGTATTTGTTTAGGACCTTGACAATATCGTTGGCGGCCGACTCGGGTGTTCGAGGCCTTGGCACGCTTTCGTAATAAATACAGGCAGTAAGCCCATGTTGCTGGCAGCTATCGAGAATCTTGTCCATCGCCCGGTCGCAGTAGCTGTTGTGGCCCCACCAGCTCACAATCAATGTATCTATCCCGGCACGCCTGGCCCCTTGGCAGTGCTGGTCTATCAGTTTCGGGTCGTGCGAGTCGTAGGCGCCGAGTGTCGGATAGTTGGTACTTGCCTGGATGTCTTTATTCGCTGCGTCAATACGGCCCCAGTGTACTGTCCTGCCCGCGCCGCCCGGCCCATCGGCCGTCCCGTACCACGGATAATAAAACGCCAGGCCCTTATGGGAAACCACGCGATAATCCCGGCCGGCTTGCTCACGTGAGGCTTTGGCGTTTAAGGGCATACTGGTCTGCAAAAACGTCGCCAGCGTAATAAGCACAAATAATAAAATGCAGATGCGGCTGTCTCTGTGCATCAATGGTCTCCTTAATATCATCGTTTTGTTGGTTCAATAGCTATTTGTTACAAGCGGTAATTTTCTCTTTTAGCGTGCGGCAGGCCGCCATCGGGTCCTTGGCCTCGGTCACCGCAGAGCAAACCGCGATACATCTGGCACCGGCCTCCAAAACATCTTCCACATTTTCCGGCGTTATACCGCCGATAGCAACGTGACCGATGCCGGTATCGGCCAGTTTCTCCAGGCCCTGCTTCACGTAATCCAGACCTACAGGCGCGACACCTGGCTTGGTGGGCGTGGGAAAAACCGGACCCAGACTTACGTACGTTGGCGCCTCCTTACAGGTGGCCTCCAGTTCTTTGAGTGAATGTGTACTCTTGCCTATAATTAACGGAGACAACTGGAGCTTACGAACTTGCTCAACAGGCAGGTCATTTTGTCCGAGATGCATGCCGTCCGCATCAGTTGCAATTGCAATGTCTGCCCGGTCATTTATTACGCTGAGAACGTCACCGGCTTTGCATATCTGAACGAATTCTGCGGCAAGTGCAAAGAATTTATCATCCTCGGCGTCTTTTGCCCGAAGTTGAATACAATCGGCACCACCGGCCACGCACTTATGGGTTAAAGAAATAACATCGGCAGGCAGACTGCTGGTGATTATCACATACAGCCGGACCCGTTTGAATTTCTCGGCCGGTTCGCTGAAGACAATAATATCCTTCTCAAGTGTATAGGCGTCGTATCGCAATTTTTCTATTGTCTCGGCTGCGTCGGGATTTATCGCCTGCGTTACCTCGGCAAGTGTCCGCAACGCCTCGGTTAAGCGTTTGCAGCCTGCTGTAAAACTGTCTCGCAGGTTGGTGCGCTGAAGCTGTTTATCGACCCTCTGGCCGACACCGACATCGCCGGGTGTATCCCTGCTTGCGATAAGCCGGCCGGCATCGAGCTTGCCAATAGCCGCCGAAAGCTCGTGGCGAAGCTGCTTGGCACGCTCGGTAAGCAGCGCCGAATTCAAGGCAAATCGACAATAATCCTCGACTACCCGAATCGCCTCGCGACTGCGATTGAAATTAGCATCGATAATTCTATAAACGGCCTGCTCCATAATGGCTATGATTATACGTCCTCAAACAGCTCTTGAGTAGCAAAAAAAATCACAGTGATAATCTTAGTTTATAAATGATGTTTAGAAGGTATAGCTGAAATCTGTGTCGCAAGGGCGGCAGATTATTTCTTGACTTAAATCTTAGGAGCAATAGTATAGGATTTAGTATTGTTTTTGACAAACTTGTCAGGAGTTGATGCAGAGCAAGTGTAACAGGAAAGGTTGAGGTATGGATTGGCCAGGTGATATCTTCGGTATAGTATTAGCTGTCGTTTTGGGTGCGGCAATTGGCGTAGAGAGGGAATTCAGCGGCAAGGCTGCAGGACTTCGTACGAACATTTTAATCTGCCTTGGTGCAGCGGTCTTTACCATAATTTCCAAACAAATGGCCGGCGAAGGAGACTCACTTACAAGAATAGCTGCTGGTGTCGTCACCGGCGTGGGTTTTCTTGGTGCCGGTGCTATCATCCAGGATAGGGGCGGTGTCCACGGCTTGACTACGGCGGCCACAATCTGGTTCATGGCGTGTCTTGGGATGGCTTGCGGGGCGGGTTTGTATGAACTGGCGGTTATATCGACTCTGCTGGCAATCTTTATTCTGATAGGACTTCGACTAATACATAGATCTCTAAGCCATTATATAGATAAGCACAAACAAAAAGGTGTTTCAGACGAACCGGATTGAACCATCTCCATTTTTGTTATGGCAGTTTTGAACAGAAACCGGAGGAGCTTTATTATGCCTGTTATTAAACTCGGTAAAATTATGACAAGATTTCGTATCACACCGGTAAACCCCAGGATGTTGCCTATACTGTTTGGGATTATGGTGATTATGATGGTGCCGGCCGGAGTCTGTGGAGCATCAGTCATGGAATGGGATTTCAGAAAAGGTACGCACGGCTGGACGGGAAATGACAGAGTAGAAAACCTTCGCTCCTCGGCCGAGGGTCTGATTGTCAAATCAACAGGCGAGGATCCGTGGATAGAAGGCCCGGCCGTGGATTTGCCCGGCGACAAAATGGTTAGAGTAAAAATACGTATGAAATCAAAAGCGGACCCACATGCCGAACTCTTTTACGGCAAGGCCTTTGCTGCCGGACGTTCCCTTCGGTTCACCGTCCGAAACGACGGACAATGGCACGACTACTCACTTATTATTAAGGAAAAATTGGGTGCGGGGACACGTTTTCGACTGGACCCATGTACGGATAAAGGAGATGTTGCCGTTTCTTACATAAAGGTAGAAACAATAAGCGAAATAGACTTTCCGAAGATGGAAAAACCAAAGAAGCCTGACAAATCCGGGAGAAAGCTCGTATCGGTCAAATCCGGACTGCTCGAACTTGAGGATTATGGTAAAACTTGGGGCAACTTTGTTGTCAAAGTGGATGGCGTGGAAATGGCGGCCGGTTACAGTCCCGAACTAATCGGAATGTTGTTTTACGACCAGCCCGAATGGCTCAATCTCAAAAATGCAAAAGGAAAAGTTATTTTTTACACTCACTCTCAAGGTAGAGGATTCGTAATCAAGGCCGTTATTAAAGACAGCAAAGGCGGAGAGTGGGAGATTCAAAGGCGCATAAGGCCCGGCAAACAGGACGGGACACTGATAATAGAAGCCGAAGTGAAAGTAAATAAAGACAGGGACATCCTGCACGTGCCCTGGCTGACGCTTTTCCCGGGTCTTGGTACTTTCGGCCAGAACAAATACCAGGGCCTGTTGGCAGGTGTGGAATACCTCTGCGATGAGCCAAGCAGCAGCGATGCCGATATAGCCACTCCACAGCATATTCGCCGTGTTCCCGACCCCGTTAAGATAACCTTTCCCCTTATGGCAATCGCAAATAACGGCAATTATCTCGGTGTAATATGGGAGCCGTCTAATATGGTGGCGGCAACCTTCGATTCGCCGGACAGGATTTACGATTCCGGCGCCCATGTAATGGCTCTGTCGGCGCCGGCTGTGGGTGATTTGCGTTTTGAGAATGAGCTTTTTGCCCATAGCCCTTTCAGACTTGAGGCCAATTCGCCGCTGAAAATCTCTATGATGATAATCGGAGGAAGTGGAAAAAGCGTTGTCCCTGCGGTTAAGCATTATGTGGATATAAAGGGCCTGCCTGACCTGCCCGAATTCGAAGGAGGTCTCGATGCTGCCGTCAATCTTCTTGCTCACGGCTGGATGGATTCCGAAATAAATAACGATGGGCTTTTCAGGCATGCGGTCTGGGGTGACAGTTTCGGGCCGACTGTGGCCGCCGATGCCGCAATGTTCATCGACTGGCTCGCAATTCGTACCAGAGATGATAAACTCCGCGCAAGACTCGATCTCGCCGAGAAACAGGCGCTAAGTAGAATCCCTTCGGCACAACCTTTTTCAAGTGCTGTCTCACATGTACGCCTGCCCTCTCCCCCTTTGCTCTTTGGACGAACTTACGAATATGTGCGGCACCGGCATAACGATGCTCTGCGGCAGCTCGGAGGCTTTGACGAAATAGGGATAAAGCTCTATCGGCCGGGCAAAGTGGACTACTCAAGGACCCATTTCGCCAAACATGCCAACGGCCTCTCCGGCCGGGCCGTGGCCGGGATTCTTGAAGCTGCATCATTATCAGCAGATAAAGAGCTTATAGATAAAGCGCTCGAGCTGCTCGATAAACAGACGGTCCTGTATTCCGACACCGTGCCGCGCGGAGCACAGACATGGGAAATACCCCTGCACACACCGGACATAATGGCCTCGGCCCACATGATCAAGGCTTATACGCTCGGCTATATTATCTCAGGCAAAGAAAAATATCTTAAACAGGCTCGCTATTGGGCATGGACGGGTGTTCCGTTCGTTTACCTTTACCCGCCCACATCCGAGCAGGTTGGGCTTTATACAACAATCGCTGTACTGGGTGCGACTAACTGGAAAGCACCCTTGTGGATTGGCCGGCCCGTGCAGTGGTGCGGTCTTGTTTACTGTTCAGCCTTACACATGCTAAGCGATTACGATCCGAAAGGACCGTGGCAAAAAATTGCCAGGGGAATAACAACTGCCGGCATGCAGATGTCATGGCCCGTAACAGATGAGAAGCGTCAGGGATTGCTGCCGGACATTTTTGAATTGCGACAGCAGATAAGCGCGGGGCCCGCCATAAATCCTGGAACTGTACAGGCCCATGTCCCTGAACTTTATGGAAAAGGGAAAATATATGATATGAAAAAACTACGCAATCGTGGCTGGTACGTTCATGCCCCCTGCGTGATAAGCGATATTCGGGAAGACAATAGGTCAGTTACGTTTACGGTGGATGGATGGGGCGGCAAACCTTACTATGTACTGATTTCGGGTATTGGAAAAGAGCCAAAGGACATCAGTGTACGCGAAGTTCGGGGGCTGTCCTCCAAACCGCTTGGCTTTAAATCCGCAGGGAAAGAGTTTCACAGCGAACACAACTGTCTCATAATCACATTGGAGGGAAAATCACAAATTCGAATAAGATAAACGACGCTATTCAAATTTGGTATGGTTACAATTTGAGTTTTATCTGCGAGATTACTTGCATCTAACATAGCGACCGGCTATTATTACCATAAAGTGTTCATTTTTTCCAAACGCCGGTTAAGGGGATCGTAGAATGTCGATATTTCGTTCACCGCATAATCCAATAATTGGGCCGAAGGACGTTAAGCCTTCCATGGAAGATTATGAAGTCATCGGCGTCTTTAATGCCGGTGTTACTCGTTTCGAAGACCAGGTTGTTCTGCTTCTTCGAGTGGCCGAACGCCCGATTAGTGTTCACCCGGACATGGTGTTAGCCGGTGTTTATGATGTCGACCACGGTGACATCGTCCTAAAAGAGTTTGCGAAAAATGACCCGGAAAATGATTTTTCCGACCCAAGGTTAATAACAAGGCCGACCGAGACATATCTAACATCGATTTCACATTTGAGGCTGGCACGCAGCGCCGATGGCATCAACTTTGATATTGAAGATACGCCTGCTCTTGGCCCGGCAAACGATATAGAAAGCTTCGGAATCGAGGACCCGCGGATTAGCCTAATTGACGGAACATACTATATTACTTACGTTGCGGTTTGTCCTCATGGCATTACAACTTCACTGGCATCCACGAAAGATTTTAAGTCTTTGAAGCGACACGGGATTATTTTCTGTCCGGAGAACAAGGACGTTCTGCTTTTCCCCGAACGAATTAACGGCAAATATTATGCTCTCCACAGGCCGGTTTCGCCTCTGTTTAAGAGGCAGGACATCTGGATTGCCGAATCGCCCGACATGATATGCTGGGGAAATCATCGCCCGCTGTTGGCTCCTGATGAAGATTGCTGGGACCAGGTAAAGGTCGGCGCAAGTGCAGTGCCTTTTAAGGTTGCCCGGGGCTGGCTGGAAATTTATCACGGAGTGGGCCACGACAACCGCTACTGTCTTGGCGCAGTGCTCCTCGATGCCGACCGGCCCTGGAAGGTTATCGCAAGGGCGAAAAAACCAATCTTTGAGCCGCAGGCCGATTATGAGGTAAGCGGTTTTTATGGAAATGTGATATTCACCTGCGGACTGCTCTTTGAGCAGGATAAACTCAAAATTTATTACGGTGCTGCCGATACTGTTATTTGTTATGCAGAGCTGCCTGTTCAGGATGTATTTGAGAGTCTGAATTTAACGGATAGCGCTTAACATATAATCTTCTGTCTGCTATTCACGGCCTGTTTTAGAAACCGCCTTGCCATTTGTCGGCACTTTTTGTATTTTGACGCGTTATGAAAAACGGATTTTCACAATCCAGCTCCGGGGTCGGAAGCGTAGGATTTATTCGCCGCTTGTATAACTCTTTTGCTGCCCGGCCATATAGCGTTATTATGTTCGGCGCGCTATTTTGCACCCTGGCAGTAAAATTCCGTCATTCCTGGCGTTACGACCTCGTCAATGAATACTTTGGCTGGATTCTTGCCGACATCTCCGTACTATTGGGATTTGAAGTTATCCTGGCATTGATCTGTTTTGGCTGGCCTCGAAAATTAGTGGTCCGCATAACAACTATTTTTGCCGCTGTAATATGCACCTGGTCGGTTATGAATGCAGGCTGGCTGATAAGAACGGGAAGACAAATCCTGCCATCGGTCCTTTTGTCCGTGATCCGTGATCCCTTAATCGCACTCTACATGGTCGGCGTTAATCTCAAAGAGATGCCCAAAGCTGCCGTAATTCTTCTTGGCCCCAGTGCCATCGGTCTTACCTTTTTCTTTTACGTCCTAACAAAGCCCATGCTGCCGTCTTATAACCAAAAGCGCTTTATCAAGAGAACCATTATTTGTATCATCATTATCCTGGCCACCGTTTCGCTTCGCGATGTGGTTGTAAGGCGAACCTCACCACAAACAATTTCTGAAGGGATGCGTTACAATTGTCACTTAAAGGCCTTAACAAGTCTTTTTTTCTCTGATTCCGGTCAACTGGCCAAAGATGATTTCAGAAATGCCAAGCGAAGAATACCTGCTTTTGACGAGGTGCAAATTACATTCTCACCGCGTACGCAGCGGATAAACCATAATGTAGTTATAGTCATCCTTGAGGGTGTTCAATACCAGTATACTTCGCTGGCACAACCCCAAAGCAAACTGACACCATATCTTACAGCCTTGGCCGGACAGGGTGCCGAATTTGTAAATACTCGCTCCACGCTTACCCATACAACAAAGGGATTGTTTGCTTTGTTGACCGGTCGACTACCATCCGCTTCCCAGGACCTTGCTGAGACGGTCCCCGCCGCAAAGCCCTATGCCGGCATCGCCACAATTCTAAAACAGAACTTGAATTTTCGAACGGCATTTTTTCAATCGGCAAAAGGCAGCTTCGAGGCTCGGCCCGGTTTGGTTTATAATCTCGGCTTCGATAAGTTCTGGGCCAGAGATGATTTGAACGACCCTAACGCCTTTCTCGGCTATCTGGGATGTGATGAGTTTTCCATGTTAGGACCGATTACCGAATGGATAAAAGCTGAGGAACGTCCTTTTATGTTGACGATTCTTTGCTCGGTTACCCACGATCCCTATGAGGTCCCCGAGTGGTTTGCCGAGCCGGCCAAAGAGCCGGTAGAGCGCTATAGACAAACAATTTCTTACACCGATAATTTTTTAGCTACACTTAACACCGAACTCGACAGGCTCAATCTGCTGGACAACACGATTCTTTGTGTTGTCGGGGACCATGGCGAAGCGTTTGGAGAGCACCTTCTCAGCGGCCATGAGCGAATTGCTTTCGATGAGGTCTTACGCATACCCTTCTGTTTGCGGGCACCGACCTTAGTTAAGCCGGCAACAAAGGTTACAAAACCGGTCAGCTCCGTCGATTTAGCCCCGACGTTGCTGACTCTTCTTGGTTTCGATACAAACAGCGTTGGTTTTGACGGCACTAACGCCCTCGGCTATATTGCCGACGACAGAAAGGTATATTTCTCTGGATGGATGCAGCAGGGCCCTGTTGGTTTTGTAAGAGGTGATCAAAAGTTCATATACAATCCTATGGACAAAATGGTCTCTGTGTATGGCCTCCGCACCGATCCGTTTGAGTTGGTCAGGATTGAGTTAGCTGAGCAAGAGGATCAGAAAATTGCCGATGACATTATTACCTGGCGGAAAAACAGCATTTTTCGGCTCAACCAGCAGAGAACAGGCAGAAAAGTGCTTTTTGACTATTGGCATTGTCGCTGGAATAACAGGGTTACATCGGCCAAATATCGCAGGAGTAAAATCAAGTAATCTGCGTCTTATGTGCTTATAATCCACTATCCGCTATTTTCGCATACACGGTCTGCACTCTGCAGTTGTTCATTTTGTTCACAGTTATGTTGTTTTTTGTAAACATCAGCTAAATCTTCCTGCCACTTAACAGTTTACGAGTACCGAATATGTAAAAATAGGTTGATTGGGCATGGTTGGCGTTGACAAAAGACAACGCGTTGTTAAAATGCGACATCTGTCTATTTTAGAAGCCCAAACGGCATATATAAACGTAAGTGTTTTTGGTGCGTAATGTTAGGTGAGAGTGTATGTGTCCTTTGTCTATGTTTTTTGTTATTGGCATATTTTTTGCAGTTAATTATGGTTCGCCTTTAAGGTGACTATATTGGGCGGAAATCCTAACAATGACTATCAGGAGGAGGAAAAATCCGCCCTTTAGAGAGTTTCAAAATCAGTAGACTTGGTGTTGAAGACCTGGCAAAGCTGGTTTTGTTAACAATATAATGAGGGGTCGTTCCGGAGGAGGGTCGGCCCCATTTTTCTTTGCGCAAAAAGCCTCATCTATTAGTTAGTCCGAAAGCAACCAGTAGTGAATGAATATTGAATTCCCTGCGACATCGGTGGCTTATTGTCGGCCTTTCGGCCCGCTATCGGCTATTTTCACCAGCTTTTCTGTAATTTTCAAACTGGCATCCAACCTCGCTATTGACTTACAGGCTTGACGCATCTCCTGGAGCTTTGATTCATCTTTCATCAATTCTTCCAGTTCTTCCGACAACCATCCCTGTCGTTCTTCTTCATCCGGCAAATCATCTACTATAACCGCTGCCCCGGCCTCAACTAATTTGCCGGCATTGAGGTACTGATGTTTGTCCTTATGATACGGATAAGGCATACAGATACTCGGCACCGAAGCCGCCGCATATTCAGCAATGCTGACCGCTCCGCTTCGGCCAATCACTAAATCCGCAGCAGCTAATAAGCTCGGCATATCATCAAAGTAGCTCAAAACCTTATGCCCAATCTTTGCCTCGGCGTACTTTTGCCTGACCTTGTCGTAATTCCCGGTCCCTGTCAGATGAACAATCTGCCAATCATCGGCAAAAACACCTAACTTTTCTAACAGCGAACACACCGTTCTATTAATATTTTCTGACCCGCTCGATGCGCCGGTTATAAGCAAAGTCTTTTTATTTTCATCAAGGCCTAATTCACTCCTAATCTTATCAGGCTCCGGATTCTCAAAGCCACTCCGCAGGGGACAGCCGACAACATTGATGTTCGCTTTTCTTTTGGCAAAATATTGCCTCGTATCTTCAAACTGTAAAAAGATCTCGTTTGCCCACCGACCTATTATCTTATTTGCCCGCCCGGGAACAATATCAACGTTCAAGAGCACGACAGGCACCTTTAGCTTATGAGCTGCGAAACAAGCCGGCGCTGCAATAAACCCGCCGACTCCAATTACAACTGCGTTCTTACATTCAGCAATTGCTCGTTTGGCGATTCCATAACTTTTTGAGAACGAAGTGCAAAAGCCAATCAGCTTACCGGGCCAAATGGAAAAGCCCCTGGCTGGAAGCGCACTGTACTCAAAGCCGGTCTTTGATAGTATTTGCTCATCAATACTGCGCTCACTGATAAAGAAATTTATCTTTGCTGTTGGTTCGAATTTTACTATATGCTCGGCCACGGCCATAGAAGGATAGATATGTCCACCTGTCCCCCCACCGGCAAAGAAAAAACTCCTGCTGCTCACTACTCTTTTTCTCCCATTTTATTTTTGGGGGATTGTCTGGCAATATTTAACAACACGCCTGCCGCAGCCGCTGACAGCAGCATACTCGTTCCGCCGGCGCTTACAAACGGCAGAGGTATGCCTTTTGTCGGCAGCACAACCGTCACCACCCCGATATTAACTGCTGCCTGAACGGCGATTGTTAAAACAATTCCGCCAGCCAAAATCTGACCGAAACGTTCCTGGCAGCG
The DNA here is from genome assembly GCA_030613765.1 of Phycisphaerae bacterium. The sequence continues at coordinate 167 of JAUWLI010000073.1, read as the reverse complement.
CACAACAACCAGAATCCCAAGCCAGATAAATACTATAAACAATAAAATAACACCCGCGGTTCCGACCAGCCCCAGCTCTTCACCGATGATGGCGAAAATAAAATCTGTCGTGTCCTCCGGCAAATGGTTATATTTGCTAATTCCTCTCCCAAGTCCTTTGCCCAATA
>JAUWLI010000361.1 GCA_030613765.1 Phycisphaerae bacterium | reverse complement strand
TAATACGCAGGTTAATTTGCCGTTGGCTGGCCCGGGCAATGTCGATAATGCGCTCGCCGCATGGGCTATTTGCAGCCAATTTGGACTCACTGTCGATGATTTTGCGCAGGCAGTGAAAACCCAGCCGGCTGTTTCTATGCGCGCCGAACTGCTGCAAATCGGGACACTAATGGTATTAAATGATTGTTACAACGCAAATCCAGCCTCAATAAAAAATGCGCTGGATATTTTGGCCAATCTCGATTCAAATGGAAAGCGCCGCTTGGTTTTTATCTGCGGCGATATGGCTGAGCTGGGCCGCCAAACTGAGCGTCTGCACGCCGAACTCGGCCCTTCAATTGCCGGGGCCGGAGTGCAGCTTATAATGACAATCGGCAAATATGCGAAAATCGCCGCAGAGGCCGCAAAAACAAGCGCCGAATACGATTTACAAACAAAATGTTTCGACGACACGCTTTCAGCTTGTAATAATCTGAAGGATTCAATAAAAGATTACGATATAATATTAGTCAAAGGTTCGAGGACAGCCAAACTGGAAATGGCCGTCGAGAAACTTATGCAGCTTTTTTCATGAAGCGCCAATTATGGCTAAAGCTCTCAGGCCCGGGGCAAGTCCGCCAAAGTCGGCGGAGCTTTGTGTCTTAAGTAAGAACGATCCACGAACTATAAGAGGCAGCTTACGAAATGATATACTACTTGTTATGGTATTTTCGCGCTGAGGACCGATTTCATTTCTACGCTTATCAGAACGTAATGTTTCGCTCAGTTGCAGCGGTTTTGACCAGCTTTCTGATATCTCTTTTGATTGGTCCTCCGATTATTCGCTGGCTGATGCGAAAAAAAATAGGTGACCGTCCGGAGTTTCATCACGCTAAGCTGAACGAGTTGACCAGAGATAAAGTCAACACACCGACGATGGGCGGCCTGATAATCATCCTTTCCGTGCTGGTAAGCACGCTGTTATGGTCCAAGTTGTACAATCCCGACGCCGGAATATACAACGCCTTTGTAGAGAAGGCGATTTTCTTACTTGTATGGTTTGGAGCATTGGGTGGCGTCGATGACTGGCTAAAGCTCACCGCCCGTCGCCAGGGCAGACACGGACTAAGAGCATGGGAGAAGCTCCTCTTTCAAATCGGTGGAGCGGTCTTGATAGCGTCGTTTTTATATGGTGATTTTCGCAACATAGAGGACGCCAAAGTATTTTGGCTGTGGCTGCCGTTCTATAAGAATCCAATTCCCTTCCCTTTGGCAGACTGGATGTTTGTCTTGATAGCGACTTTATATGTAACAGCCACCAGCAATGGTGTTAACTTGGCCGATGGTATGGACGGATTGGCCGCCGGCTTGGTGGGAATGGTTAGTCTGGTGCTTGCGATCATTTGTTACGTTACTTCTGAGACGATGGCAAGAACCAGTGTCACTTGGTCGGAGTATCTTTTACTGCCGCATATACCTCAGGCTGGAGAGTTGAGCATTTTTTATGCGGCAATCTTGGGGGCCGTACTCGGATTCTTATGGTACAACTGCCATCCCGCTCAGGTTTTTATGGGTGATACAGGCTCGCTGCCTCTTGGGGCCGCTATGGGCTATGGGGCACTGGTGACCAGAAATGAAATTCTGCTTTTCATTATTGGTGGTGTATTCGTTTTGGAGTTGGTCAGCGTAGTTCTGCAGGTCAGCTATTTCAAATATACAGGCGGAAAACGTCTTTTTAGATTTACTCCTATTCATTATCATTTCCACTTGGCCGGCTGGAGCGAGCCGCAGGTCGTTGTGCGCTTTTGGCTGTTGGCCGCAGCCTTTGGTGCCCTTGCCCTGGCGTCACTAAAGCTCCGCTAAACGCCGAGCTGATGTCGCATCTTGGTCGGTGTGCCATCGATGTTTCACCACTTACTCGCCGTGATGTTCTTCAACATGGATGTGGACGTTTTCTCTGTAGCCTGGCGGATCATCGGAAGTGATTTTGTCTAACTTTCTCTGTGCCAGGAAGATTTTGACAGCAGTAACACAGGAACCGATTCCCCCAACAAAGAACACCGCAGCGGCAAGATACGCAAAGATTTCAGGTAAAGCCGCTATAATCACAGCGAAACCAATCAACAACAGCCCAACGATAAATATCCCTGTAGCAAGGCTCTTTGACGCTTGAGAGAGTGCATTTGTGTAAAAACGAAAACTCATGTAGAACCCCTTGATTTCATAAAAAAATGGGTTCCATAAAGGAACCCATTTACCATTGGTCTGTTAATACATACCACCTCCCGGCGGCATCCCGGGCGGAGCTTCTTTCTTTTCAGGAATCTCGCTGACTATCGCATCGGTCGTCAGCAGTAGCGAAGCAATTGAGGCTCCGTTCTGGAGAGCAATTCTTTCGACCTTTGTAGGTACAATGACGCCGAATTCAATCATGTCGCCGTATTTTTTGCGCATCGCGTCATATCCGAAGTTTTTCTGTTTGCTTTCCATAATCTTCTGGGCAACGATTGAACCGTCGAGTCCCGCGTTTTCAGCGATTTGCTTGATAGGTGCCACAACCGCCCTTCGCACGATATCAACGCCAATCTTCGCATCGCCGGTGACCTTGACTTTATCCAGTACGGCTAAAGCTCTAAGCATTGGCACCCCGCCTCCGGGAAGAATACCTTCTTCTGCCGCTGCCCGGCAGGCATGTAGTGCATCTTCTACGCGTGCCTTCTTTTCCTTCATCTCTGCTTCAGTCGCCGCTCCTACATTAATCTGCGCCACACCGCCGACTAATTTTGCTAATCTCTCCTGCAGTTTTTCAATGTCGTAGTCGCTCGTGGATTTATCAATCTCGTTTTTAATCTGTTCGATCCTGCCTTTGATTGCTTCTGTACTGCCGCCACCTTCGATAATGGTAGTGCTGTCTTTGTCGATGGTAATTCGTTTTGCTCTGCCAAGCTGTGTCAATTCGATGTTCTCTAACTGCAACCCAAGGTCCTCAAAAATAGCCTCACCGCCAGTCAGAACGGCAATGTCGCTGAGCAGGGCTTTTCGCCTGTCACCAAA
>JAUWLI010000108.1 GCA_030613765.1 Phycisphaerae bacterium | reverse complement strand
AATTTATACTGCTGGACATGTGTAGTTGCCTGCGCGGGGGGCCTGTTTGCAATATCATCTCCTCCCAAATACCATCTTCTTTTGCTGGTCCTTGCAAAGACAAGCTCTTCACCGTATCCGTATTGTGTTATCTCATCATACCCCATTCTTGAAAGCCACATTTTCCCGGTATCTTTTACTTCCGGTCCGCCACCGAGGACAAGGAGGCACTTGACAAAACCTAAAGGTAGAATATTTTGATTACCGATTTGTTTTTTTCTAAGTTGAAAAGAAAGATGCAAACTGTGCGGCCGAACGTCATAGAAATTTGCTATCTCCTGTATTAAGTGATTAAGGAGCCAAGGATCGGCGGTCGCCGGCCGGGAGAGCTCACCAGCGATGTTTAGTCTTCCAGGGGCCAGCTCAAGAAAACCCGCTCGCCGTACTCGGTCTGTTGATCCGGAGTGGTCGTCGATGTAGCCTCCGATTTTCCATGACAATACATCGAGATGAAAATCATAGAAATACTTAAACCCGTTAAATATCGGGTCAATTTTATTTTGTATGCTTCTCTGTGGCTCAACGGCAGCGGGACCGAGGTTGCTTAACTCGACTTCAATTCCGAGCGGTACGACGCCGGGCTGAAAATTGGCGCGAATGCGTTCCAAGTGTGCCCGTGCAATACGAGAATGAAACATGCTCCTTGCGGCCTGTACGGCGTATTTGACGTAGTCAATGAGGTCGTATTTTTGACAGGGCATAGTTTGAAGACATTCCTGCACAATCAAATCAACCGCCCTGCTGTTTGTATTTATCATTTGCAAAGCGACAAGAAGACTAATAGAGCGCTTGAAATATCTCTCAGAAGTACGCATGTGCTCAAGGTCGAATCGATACTCCGACTGGATTTTGTCGTCGAGCTGATTGAGCAATACCTGTTTTAGAACCAAAGGCAAATAATTTTTGATGAGTGGCCCGGCCATTGGGTCGTCGTATAAATGTTTTATGCTTGGTCGCGGGCGGTCAAGCTCGTGCTCAAGATAATAATCGCTGACGGCATCTGTTTGATAATGGCTCATAACGAGGTCACGTTCAGTAGTTGCGATGAGCTCTCTTTCGGCCCGTCGTTCCAATTCGGCGTCTATTGTACGTTCGCCGGGCCGAGTGTGCCTTTTAATAAATTTCTCAATCCTTTTCCTGAGCCAAAGCTCGTGTATTAAATTGACGTGGAACCTGTCTCCGAAGTGTTTTTTCATCGACTCGCGGGTTGTCATGTATGCCTGTGCTTCGACGATACCTTTTGCGGTGTTTACGTGGACGGTCTCCCTGTCGTATCTTTTTCCTTCATAACTATCGATTTCAGCGATTGCGTGGGCAGGTATATCATAGATTACAAATCCATCAATTCTTGCAGACTTAGCCGGTACAGCATAGAAATAGACATTGTCGGGGCTGAGTTTTCGATAGTGCGGCAGTAATGCGGGTTCAGCCAGCAGAGTCTTTTCGCCGACTTTCGAGGGCTTTCTGGTAAAACTGAAGCTGCTTACTGATTTGAAGATCCTGCGGTCACGCAGTGAGCCATAGATGAACAGGTTGAGTTTTTCTTCATCGGTCATTGGTTATTGAACGTATATCGTCGCCTTTCGGGCAACGGCTAAACAGCGATTCACGATTGCCGAATATTTCGGCGTAATTTAAACAACTCTTTGAAGGCACGGAGAATGACCTTTAAGTTTGCGCCGGTTTGCGCGCCGGCTGTTCTGGGATAATGATGCACGCCCTTTTGAGTAACAGAACAACCTTTTCGTACAGCCCGAGCCAAGATTTCAGCGTCGATGAGCGCTCCAGTGCTCGACAATACCATATTTTCGAAGATTTTTGTTTTGAATAATTTGAAAGCACAATCGATGTCGCGAACTTTGATGCCGAATACGAAGCAAACCAGCTTTGTCCATGCCCATCCGTTTATTTTTCTTACAAGCGGGTCCTGTCTGTTTAGCCTGTAGCAACATACAATATCGAATTTTTCCATCAGATGCAGTAAAGGTGGCATTTCCTTTATATCGAACTGACCATCGCCATCTGTGTAAAAGACGAGATCTTTTTTTGCAGCTTTGAAGCCGGACTGCAAAGCGGCGCCATAACCGAGATTAGCAGGATGGCGGACTACTTTGACCCTGCTGTTTTGAGCGGCGATTTCGTCGGCAATTTTTGCTGTTTCGTCGCGGCTTCCGTCGTCAACGATAATTACCTCGAAGTTCGCTTTCAGGTTTTCCAAGACATCAAGTGCGTTCTGGACTGTACGCGCGACGTTGCCCTGTTCATTAAAGCATGGAAAGAAAACACTTATGGAAACAGACTTTTGGGGGCCTGAATCAGCAGTGATTTTATTCGAGTCATGCTCTGTCACAGGTCACCACCTTTTTCTTTTGAGTAACAGTTGTCGCCTACTTTGATAGAGTTTCATTTTTGCGGCATACTCCTGTTCAAGTTTTGTGTTTTTCGCCCTTTTGGCAATTTCTCTTAAAAAACTGCAGGCGTTTAATGCGGCAGCGATTCTATGGTGATAGCCATCCTCTTTGGGCCAGGTCTCTATATTTTCTTCAAACTGTTTAAAATAATTTCTGCAAAACACCTCAGCATCAGCTCTTAGCCCCGGGAACCTTGTGGCGAGCATTACCTGCCGCATAGGCGCCTGTGACTGATTTAACTCGAATGCTTTTTTAGCAAATTCAAATGCCTGTTTTGCATTTGTTTTCGGATCGATTGTAAAGCCTGTCTGGGCCATAATAAGGTTTCGAGAAAAATCATCGGGGTACAGCGTTTCTCCAGTGGAAATACCATCAGAGATTTTCTTTCCCTGGGGCGTTTTTATATCAACGAAGAGCTTTTGCTTGTTATTATAGAAAACAATCTGCCAATCGGGGTGATATTCGAGTCCTTTTGTAAAAGGTGTTTCAAACTGTCCGGTCGGCATTAAGACGACCCAAACCTTTTGTCCTTTCAGTTTTTTATCCACCCAATTTCCGATTTTTTTGTAGTCGAAGGCCTTTTTTCTGACCTTTGCCTCGTAGACAGCGGGTCCACCAGACATAATATCAGACCACATTCTGTAAGCATTGGGCTCATAAGCCGCCTGTGCCCTGCCGTCCATAAATAATTGCAGAGGAGTTCTTCCTGTGTTCGGATCAGGATTCTGACCGTAGGCGATGAAACCCCCTTCTGTCCAGTAATTGAATACTTTACCCCCTATTTTGTTGTCTCTTATAAATTTACAGGCATAGAACGGTTTTGCATCGGATGCAGTCATTCTCATAAAAGCGGAATTTAATTTCGAATCGGTGGGCCATGCATCGAGATAAACGCGCTTAAATTTAAGGCCCCAACCTGCACCTGAGATTAAAACAACCACTGCTCCGAGAACGATGAAAAACAATTGGAGCGGCTGTGACATTGGCGAGACGGTGAGCTGATTTTTACCGTGGAAGTTTCTTGCGGCCGAGATTGTCCGAACTATCTGGTCGATGAACATCGCCACAACGGGACAGGCGGCGAAAGCAGCAATCGGTATGAACCTTCGTGACTGAATGGCCATATATGTAGTGAGGACGGCAATGGCAATCATAACCAAATCGATTTTAGGCAAGCGGTAAGTATCGGCAGGTAGTTGTTCCTCGGTTTTGTTCGGCAACTGACTGAAAATCTTTCGCAGATATGGTAACATTAACCAGATAATAATCGAAATAATGCTCAGTATATAAAGCGCGGCAAACAAATTTGTGTAGTTTACTTCGACATTACGTTCATATACCGGGCGCGTCAGCCGATGAAAGTTTAGAAATTGTGTCAAGCAACTGATCACCCAATTAAGAACAGCAAGGAACCAACTGAAGATGGAAGGGAAGAAGCCTTCGGCAGGCTTCATAGTCCAAGACTGGAATTTGAAACCGAAAGGATTAAATATGAGCATCATCAAGAGGATGGTAGCAAGTGATGCTAATACGGGATAGATGATGTTGGTTTGTTTGAATTTGACGTTCTTTGAGAACAAGGAAGCGAAAATATGCATCGTGACATAAGCGGGCAACAGGATGAAAGGGTAGATATATCTTCCGTTATAGCCGCTGGGGATGTTTCTCAGCCACTCCGGAGAGTTGAACCACCGCGAGAACACCTTAATCCAATCAGGATCAACGAATCCCATAACGAGAAGAATTAGTGGAATTACCAGAGTAATGAAGTGTACATTCCTGTAGATACTAAGGAGGATGATACCGACGAATGCCGCACTAATAAGAAAATCGACCGTAGAAAAGTTAAGAAGCGAGAAACTAATAAGTATGATCCAACAAACAAGAATGGCGGTCGCGCATCCGAGGATTTTTGAGAGTGTTGTGAAGAGCTGTTTCTGTTCCTGGAGCTCATTTATCGGTGCTCTGAGTAATCTTGGCTTTAGGAGTCGAGAGAAGAGCCAAAATAAAGTCAAGCCTATACTTAGAATATAAAGAACCAAAAAAGGGAAACTTGTGCCGACTGGATTTGTCCATTCAAAAGCCGGGTGCCATTCGTTTACTGTTCGCCACATTTCGGCGTGCTTGCTGAAACTAATGACGAAGGTGTGTGTGAGGTTCGTCAAATGAAAGGGATTGAATACGATAGTCGCAATGAAAGCGACAAATCCGGCGGCGATGGTGTGATATACACCTCTGAGGCCGATTGAAACGAACCATTTTTTTGAAAAGCTCGTGAGAAAGTTCAGCACGACAAACGGTACGAGCATAATGAATGCATAGATGTATCCGCCGTGGAGATTACACCAGAAAGTGACGACGGGTACGATGAGCCAGATATATAATATGTTTCTGTATGTTGCAAGAACAAGTATAAGCAAATAGACCGCTACGAGGGCGTTTGAGAAGCCGGCGGGCCGGACGTCAAAGAAAGAACGGCCTACGAACATTGCAAAGCACGCGAAGAATGCTGACAGGGCCGGGTTGGCACCCAAGATTCTGCCTATGTAGTAAACACAAATGACTGAAACTATGTAAAGGGCAATCTTCCAGTATACGAGCTGATTGAATGACGGCGGAAAAGCATCAGGGTCCGCTATGGGCGATTCGTGTGTGAGCCAGTAGAAGATGACATGTGTGAGCCAGTTCTGGTTTACCCATCCAGTAGGATGCCAGTACTTCAGTGTCTCGGGGCTGACTTTATCAGCAATGGATTGTGCCCAACCGGGCCATTTTCTGATTTCAGCCGCCGAGGGACCCGCCTTGTGCGAGTTTGCGCTGAATGGCTCTACGGTGTTCACGCCGTTGTTTAGAAAGTGTCTGCCACAAGCCATCGCGACCCACGTATCGCCGGCACCGACCATGTGCGTGCTGGAGTGGAAAGCGAAGATGAGCATAGCGAGCCAGCCTAAGATCATCGGCCAGCCAGACAAAGCATGACGTATATTGGATGTTTGCTCGTTAGAAATATCGAGAGTTTCTACCGTATTTTTTGTTTTTGCAGCATTTTTGACGCGTCTTACCGGCTTGGCCATTTTTGTTTCTCTTCTAAACCTAACAGAAATATTGTTGAGCGAACAGGCAAAACTGAAGGCCTGTCATTTAACTTACCACGTAAAATAACGCAGGTAACAAAAAACGTACCACTAACAAAGCTATCCAGAGCGCAGATATTGCAATCCCTACAACAGCATACGCGGTTCCAATCAAATGTTGTTCACTGTTCCGTATCTGCTCAAGAGATATCATTCCTAATACAAGGCCCAAAATCCAGGCTACAGAGCAAGAAAAAGCAGTCATTATATATCGACCCACAGTTATTATACCATAAGAAGAAAAGGATGATACAATCCAAACAGCGAAAAAGCAACAAGGAGCAAGAATTCCCAATACCATAGAGGTGACCGCCATTTTGGAAGTTTTTGCTTTTGGGTTTATTATGTCACTGAATATATCGCCTATGTTTCGTTCCATTTCCATTCGTTTTTTCCCGTAAACCTGCTCTATACTATATATCGTCAGAATAGAGCTTTATAATTGTAGTTTCTGTAAGATACGGCCCATAAGTTTTATGTCAAGAGAAGCATGGGCGGCCCAAAGTCAATCCCCATCTTCATTGTTATTGAACCTCTGTCATTTTAACTCATACGACCCGGACTTTTCAAGATAAGTATTGTTCTGGTCATATAGAAAGTTGTTTTGGTTCCACGTTGTGCTACAAAGCGAAGTATCAAATTCTATTATTGAGGTCCGCGAGGGCGTAGACAGGCCGTAATTTACGAGGAACATCAAAGCAAAAATGAGGACTGCGGCAGCGGCGGTCACCCCGAAATCCCAAGCAGGATACCGTCGGAACTGATGCGCCGTCGCAGGTTTTGCCTGTGTATCGGGAATCGCAGCCAGGAGCCTTGGTTTGAGAGATTCGGGGACTTCGACTTCGGGAAGACTTCGCAAGTTGGCTGCCAGCGATTTTAGTGTGATACGTTTTGATTTCTTTTTTCGTTTTTGGGTCATTGTTATACCCTGCCAGATAAATATTGCTTTAATGTTTTCAGGGCCCGGGAAGTCTGCCACTTAACAGTCCCGACGGGCTGGTTTAACACTTTTGCGACCTGTCGAAAGCTGAGACCCTGAATGTAATGCAAGAGAATGGCTATGTATTCAGCCTGTTTCAAACTGCGCATCGCTTCGTATAGCAGACGCGTGTTTTCGTCTGCGGAGAGCCGGTGCAAGGGATTTGAATCTTGCGTTGCATTATCATTTTCAACCTCTAAGCCGGCCATCAAATCAGCGTCTCGGCGGTGGCTGCGTTTTGAGTCAATGAATTTTCGGTAAGCAATCGTGTGCAGCCACGTTTGGAATGATGACCTGGCTTTGAAAGAATCAATGTTGGCCCATGCAGAGGCGAAAGTCTCCTGTGTCAACTCCTCAGCAAGCCCTGTGTCGCGCGTCAAATAAGCCATAAAACAGAAAACGGTCCTGTAATGCTGAAGCACTGCTGCTTCATAAGCCTTGCGCCGACCCTGACGCAACCTCTTTAGATTCTTTCTTTCCGCTCTTGACGCCACTCATATCTCCAATGGCGGAGCACAACCGGGCTGTTGTGCCCAACTATAATAATTAGACGGACGAAGTGTACAGGTGTTGGCGCAAAAATGGAAGAATCTTAAAAAAGTGCAGTTTTTCGGCGTGTGAGAAATAAATTTTGCACACGCCGGGCGGCTGAGCGCCAAAATAGTGAGGCATTGGCTAAATCTATTGGGCCAGCCATTTTTCGAGTCTGTCCAAACCTTCTGTAATCTGTTCAAGCGAGCAGGCGAAACTTAAGCGGACGTTATCGTCGCAGCCAAAGGGCAAGCCCGGCACGAGGGCGACATTTGCCTGCTCCAAAAGCGCTTTTGCAAAGTCCATGCTGCCGTTGATGGCCGCATTATTAATGGTTCTGCCATAATGGCCGGAAACATCAGGGAAAGAGTAAAAAGCACCGGTGGATTCAAGACATTCGACGCCCTTGATGCTGTTTAGGCGTTCGGTCATATATTTTCCCCGCCGTTCAAATTCAATTCTCATATTTTCGATGGCCTCTTCGGCGGGCGGGCCGAGGGCAGCAATAGCGGCATATTGACCAAAGGTGACAGGATTTGAAGTCATGTGGGATTGCAGCCGGCCCATTGCCTTTATCACATCGAGGGGCCCTGCCGTGTAACCGAGACGCCAGCCTGTCATTGAGAATGCCTTGCTGAAACCGTTGAGGGTGAGGGTCCTGTTGAAAGCATCTTCGCTTATTGAGGCAAAGCTTATAAATTTGGTGTCACCATAGATTAGTTTCTCGTAGATTTCATCTGAAATAACGCAGACGTTCGTTCCTTCGAGTACCCTGGCGATGGCCTTGAGCTCATCGGGTGTATATGTAAAGCCGCCTGGATTATTGGGTGAGTTTATCAGCAGCAATGTAGTCTTCTCGGTGATGGCATCTTTTAGCTGGGATGGCGTAATTTTATAGCCGTTATCTTTCTCCGTCCGGACAATCTTAGGAGTAGCATCGGCAAGCTTTATTGCTTCCGGATATGTTACCCAGTACGGAGTTGGCAGAATAACTTCATCGCCGGGGTCGAGTATGGCCTGCATGGCCTCGTAGACGGAGTGTTTGCCGCCAATGTTTACAATGATCTGGTCGGGAGTGTATTTGAGGTTATTTTCCTTAGCGAGCTTTTCGGCGATGGCGGTTTTTAGCTCGATGATGCCTGCTGCGGCCGTGTATTTTGTTTTGCCTGCCTTGAGGGCATCTACAGCAGCTTCTTTGATATAGTCTGGGGTGTCAAAATCCGGTGCGCCGGCACCAAAACCGATTACATCCATCCCCTGAGCTTTCAATTCCTGTGCCCTCGCCGAAACGGCGAGAGTAGCCGAAGGCGGAACGGCCTGTGCTCGTTTGCTGATATTCATTCCTTTGGTCTCCTAAAATTGTATTTTCCGATTTTAGGCGGTCATCTTAATAAAAATAAAATAATGGGTCAAGAAAAATGGGGAATACTCGAATCTCTATACCGGATACTTTTTTGTGAGTTGGTGTTTAGTAGTCATTAACCGGTAAACGCGTCCATTGTCCTTTATCTCTCGTCCACCGTTCATGCCCGGCTGGGTTGGGGCTTTATCTTTTGAATCGTTTGCGGCTGCTGCGATATGGCTTTTTTGC